>JAABTX010000129.1 GCA_011389655.1 Thioalkalivibrio sp. | reverse complement strand
GCAGGAATGCGATCTGGAAGGCGCGCGTGATCTCCGAGGTCACATGGGCCGGCAGCAGAAGGAACAGGTTCTGATCGTGGATCTGGCCGTGCAGCTCCTCGGGCCAGAGACTCATGGCCGCATTCATGATGAAGTCCATCTCGCGGTCGCTTGTGAATTCGGTCAGGTAGGCGACAAAGGCCCCTGACACGATCTCGTAGACCCTGACCGAGCTCTCCCAATCATCCAGCCCCACATCTTCGGTCTGCAGCTGGACCAGGATGCTGTTCCCCACCGGGTACATGATGAACACCGTGAGGGTCAGGGCGATGGCATTGATCACCAGGGTCGAGGGCGCCTGCTGCACCCCCATGGCATTACGCAGCAGCATCAGCACGATCGTGATCTTGGTGAACGCCGTCGCCATCACCGCCAGGAACGGCAGCAGACTGATCGAGATCACCGCGATGATCGTCGGCAGAAAGGCCGGCAGGTCTTCGATCATGACCAGCCCGTCCCGGGCTCCTCGGTCCAGCGGTCGATCTGGATACCGACCCAGTCGCCGATCTGAACCAGCTGCCCCGTGCCCACCGGCTTGTCATTGACCCGGATCATGATCGGATCCGTCAGGTCCAGCCCCAGGTCCAGGATCGCGCCCGGGGCGAGGGATTGGATCTCCGCCAGGGTCATGGTCCGGCGGCGGAACTGGAAATCCACGGTCATGTTCAGGTCCAGGAACTGCGAGCGCGGCGTTTCCCGGGACGGCTCGGGCGCGGGCGCCGCCTCCGGCTCGGTGGCCTGCTCCGCGACCTCGAGCGTCTCGATCATGATCTCTTCTTTGTCGTCCATCTCGGGGGCCTCCTTCTCTGGGCTCTTCGCCGTGAACCGGCCATCGTCTCCAAGGGTGCCCTGCCATGCAGGTCCCGCATTGATCCTCACCGTGGCCGGCATCCCCCCCGGACCGGAACCCGGCAACAGAACCACGTCGCCGGACTCCACCGCCCGCAACTCGCCAAGATCGAAGGACAGAGCCCCGAGGCTGACCTGGATGGACGCCGGCAGGTGCAACGGCAGCGGTCTCTGCCGCCCGCCGACCCTGGGGACCGGGTGTTCCGGCCTTGCATCCAGCACCGCCACCGACACGAGCCGCGGTCGGTCCAGCACCGACACCATTCCGCAGAAGCCCGGCACATCCCCCAGGCTCTGAGGGCCCATGCGCAGGGACAGCCGGGCCTCCGTCAGGGGCGTGCCCTGGCTCAGCCGGTCGAAGACGAGGGTCGTGGCCCAGTCGAATGGCAGGACCGTGTCGGCCTCATCGCGCCATTCCGGCAGGATCGCATCGAGGATCGCCTCGATGGTCGCGCGCTCGACCGTGACGGCGACCCGCCCCTGGGCACAGGCGATTTGTAACTCGACCGGAGCCTCGAAGGTCTTGCGCGGGCATTCGGAAAAGCCGCCGATCCGCAGGTCCGTATCCGGCAGGCTGATTTCCACCGCGGCCAGCAACCTGCGCAACGCCTCGGACATCGCCACCGTCTCGGGGGCGAAACGGGGAAGGGCGTCGAGCGACAGCATCACCGCCTCGCCCCGCGGCCAAACAACATGTCGGCGATATCGTCGGACTCCGCATCCTGCGCCCGGATCGCCGCATCGGCCGCCTCTTCGCGGCGCAGCTTCTGCAGCTGCGACATCCGGTTGAGCTTTGCCTCGACCCGCCTTGCATCGCGCCGCGCCCGGTCCACCGCCCGCTCGGCCTTGGACAAAGCCTTCTGTGCTTCGTCGTTCCGACCGGCGAGATCCCGGGCCTTCTTCTCGGCGGCCTCCAGCTTTTCCCTGAACTCGTCGAAATCGGTCTTGCGCAGCTCGGTATTCATCAACTCGCGCAGCAGGTCGAGCTCGAGTGTGCGGACCTCCTCGGCATACTCATCCATGGCGCTCCGGGTTCGGCGCACTCGGTCACGGGCGACATTGCACATGTCCTGCGCAGCCTGTTCAGCCCGCTTGAGCGTGTCCCGGCGACGGCCGCGCAGCTCCATGATGCGATCCAGGTCAGTCATGGCCCACCGCCTCGAAGAGGGCCGCGCGGGTCTCCTCAAACCCGTTCCCCTCGGTCGTCGCCTGGCGCAGGAAGGCATCGATCGCCGGCTTGCGGGCGATCGCCTCATCCGCCTCAGGGTCCGAGCCCTGCATGTATTCACCGATCTGGACCAGCATCTCGATCTCGCTGTATTTCGCCATCAGGCCACGCAGCTTGACGGTCGCCGCCACCTGCTCGGGGTCGATCACCGCACCCAGAACCCGGCTCGCGCTGGACAGGATGTCGATGGCCGGATAATGCCCGGCGCTCGCCAGCTTGCGGGACAGGACGATGTGCCCGTCCAGCAGGGACCGGGTCTCGTCCGCAACCGGCTCGTTCATGTCGTCGCCCTCGACCAACACGGTATAGAGCGCCGTGATCGACCCCTTGTCGGACAGCCCGCCGCGCTCGAGCAGCCCGGGCAGCTTCTCGAAGACGGAGGGCGGAAAACCGCGCCGGGTCGGCGGCTCTCCGGCGGACAGGCCGATCTGGCGCTGCGCCCGGGCAAATCGGGTCAGGCTGTCCATGAGCAGCAGCACCCGCTCTCCACGGTCGCGGAAATACTCGGCGATGGCAGTGGCCGAATAGGCGGCCTTGACCTGCTCGATCGCAGGCCGGTCCGCCGTGGCGATGATCAATACCGACTTGGCCAGCCCCTCGGGGCCCAGGTTGTGATCGACGAATTCCCGCACTTCACGACCCCGTTCCCCGATCAGGGACACCACGCAGCGATCGTACTCGGCGAAACGGACCAGCATCGACAGCAGGGTGGACTTGCCGCCCCCGGCCGCCGCGAATACCCCCACACGCTGCCCTTCACCCACCGTCAGCACGCCGTCCAACGCCCGCACTCCCAGTGGAAACGGCGTATCGATCACAGGCCTCGTCATCGGCGAGGGCGGCGCGGCCATGCCCGGATAGCGCTCGGTCGCCGCGACCGGGCCGCGCCCGTCGATCGGCTGGCCGGTCGCATCCACGACCCGCCCGATCAGGGCATCGCCCACCGGCACCTCGAACTGGGCCGAGATCGGCGTGATCCGTGAATGCTGCGACATGCCATCCAGCACGCCATAGGGTGTCAGGATCGCCTCGGTCCCGAGAAACCCCACGACCTCGGCCAGAAGGTCGGGCCGGCCCGACCGGGTGATCGCACAGATCTCGCCGATGCCGAAGCTCCCCTTCGCCCGGATCAAGGGACCCGCGCCCGACGTGACCCGCCCGCCTTTCTCAAACAGGACGGCATTATCAAGGGCGCGGCTACGCTGCATCATCTGCCTCCGCCGCAAGATGCGCCTCGACAGCGTGGCACAGCAGGTCGCAGGTGACGGGAACGCTGACGTTGAAGACCTCATCCTCGGTGTAGATCAGGCAATCCTGGCGCCCGAGGCCGGGATCGGAGCGCGCAGACAGGCCCAGATGGCCCGCCGTGGACGCGGCCAGCCGCTCCAGCGCCCGACGCAGATCCGCCAGAGCATCGGGATGGACCAGCACCGTGATCTCCTGTTCGGACCGGACATCCCGCAGCACGGGCGCGATGAGATCGTGCAATACGGTCTCGGCCGGCACGGCGTCCATCACCCGCCCAAGACAGTCGCGCAGCAGCTCCAATACTCGTTCTCCGACGGCTTCGGCGGCGCGGTCGTAGCGCGCCACGGCGTCGGCGAACTGGGACAGGCCCTCGGCATAGCCCTCTGCGAGGGCCTCGCGCCGCCGCTCTTCCAGGTCGGCCTCGATCTCGGCCCGGTAGGCCTCGGACCAGGACCGGGCCTGCGACAGGATATCGGCCGCTTCAGCGAAATCGCGAAACTCGGACGCCTTCAAAATGCGACGCCCCTCCAGTGCCTGCGAGTTTTGCAGGTCAACCCGGCGCATGGTCGGTCTCCTCCGCCTCGGTCTCCGGCGGGGCCGGCTGCGCTGCCTTGCGGGACGACAGATAGGCCAGGGCAAGCTCCAGCAGCCGGCACAGCGCCCGGCGCGCCTCGGGACCGGGAATGTCCAGGCTGCCGCGCAACTGCCCCTGAGGTCGATGCAGCACCAGTCGAAGCTGGAAGTTCCGCGGCAGCAGCGCCACCAGGTAACACTCGCAGGAGACGGCACAGGCCTGCAGGACCTCCTCGGACAGGTCCTTGGTCGGGCGCACACCGGCAAAGGCCGGGATCTCGCGGTCCCGCATGAACTGCAGGATCCCGTTATCCCCGGCGAACTCCGCAACCAGAGCAAGGGTTGCGCCATCCACGGTCCGCTGCACGACGGGCGCCTGGGTCAGCACAGCGACGATCCGGGCGATCTCGCTGAACTGCGCATCGGTGACGCCAAGCAGGAATTCCGCGACCCGCCTGTCCTCGGGGGCCATCTCCGGCACGTCTCCCAGCATCACCGCCAGCCGCGCATCGATCTGCGGTCGCAGCCGGGGCGAGGCAAGCAGCGCCGACAGCACCGCATCGGTCTTGATCCCCATCACCCGGCGGATGTTCTCGGGCCGGGCATATGTGGTGGGCGGATCCGTCAGAAGGCAGGCCATCACGCCTCCTCCGGCCTCGGCCCGGTGCGTCGGCGACCCAGCAGGAACGCCCCCAGACCGGTCAGCACCACCAGAGCGAGGCCACCGCCTCCCAGCCCCAGCAGATGCATCCGGACCCGCTTCGCGCTCTCCTCGGGCATCACCACCCCCAGGAACGACACCATGCCCACCTGCTGCTGCGGCCGCGTAATCGGCGACACGATGACCCCGACCCGCTCGTATTCGATATCCGGGATCGAGAAGGTGACGAGCTGTTTGATCTGCGGCACGAGTTCGGGCGTGATCTTGTCCGATTGCATCTGTATCAGCACCGAGGCCCCCGGCGGCGGGGTCTCGTCGAACGGTGTCTGCTGCCGCGACGACGCGATATGGACATCCGCCTTCACGACACCGGGGATCGACGAGATCGACTGCGACAACTCCTGCGCCTTGGCATAGTTGAACCGGGCCCATTCCTGCAGCGGACTTGCAACGAGCCCCTCGTCGGCGAACACGTCGCCCATGGTCGAGAAGGACCGCTCGGGCAGACCGTGGCTCTCGAGGATTTCGACCGCCCGCCCGAATTGCTGCGAATTCACCATCAGCGTGACGACATCCCCCTCCGAGACCTTGGACACCTCGACACCTTCGGCCAGTAGCTTGGCCATCATCGCATTCGCCTCCTGCTCCGGCAGGTTCGAATTCAGTTCGACCTTGCACCCTGCCAGAAGGGTCACGGCAAAAACGGCGAGACCTATTCGCACGGCCCGCAAGACGGATGTGATCACATGGTGCTTCATCGGCCGATTACTGCGCTGAAAGAAGTTGCTGGATACCGGATGTGGTCTTGTTCGCGGCCCGCATGGCCAGTTCCAGCTGGAACCGCGAGGTCTTCTTCTGAGCCGCGTCCCGGATGTAGCCCTCGTTACTGGCGCTTATCTCCATGATCCGCGATTTCAGTTCCTCGACCAGCTTGCGATCCTCCGGGCGGGTATAGGTCTGATCCCAGATCTCGAACTGCTTCTTGACGTGATCGGGGATCCCGCTCAGCTCTCCGTCTTTCGCCAGTCCCTCGACAAAACTGTTGCGGATATCCGCCTCGTGTTGCTGCAGGCCCTCTGACATCGTGCGGAACAGGTCCCGCATCTCGGTGCCGGCTGCCCCTCCCGGGGCGATCGCGGCAGAAACCTCTGAAACGCTCATGATGGACCTCCCTATTGCGCCGCGACGGGGCCGCGGCCAGCGTCCGCGATCTCGGACAGGACGGTATCGATGGCATGGCGCGCGCTTTCCGGAAGGGACCGATGCCTTGCGCGGTACTCGGTCGCCTCGCGCATGACGCGC
>JAABTX010000128.1 GCA_011389655.1 Thioalkalivibrio sp. | reverse complement strand
TCCTCCGGTCTGGAAGAGGACCCGGGCCCGCTCCTGAATGATGTGGTCCATCACGGGCCCGTCGGTGGCCGGGTCGTAACCGGGCAACCCAGCCCGGTCGTGGAAGTCATTGATGATAGCCACGGCGGTGGCTTCGTCGCCGGTGTTCGACGCGGCCTCGGCGATGATCAGTTGGGCCTCCTCCCAGGTGGCGATGGGAATCGGTGTGCTCCGGGACGGCCACTTGTCGGAGGTCCAGAGGTCGGTTTCGCCGTCGAAGCCAAGATCTCCGGTGTCGGTGATGTTCACACGGGGATCGGGCACGCCCTTCCACTCCAGGTTCCGGTAGTCCGGTGCCACGGTGTGATGGCCATCGTCGACGAACTGGGAAAACCCTTTGTTTTCTCGGTAGGAAAAATCGTCAGAGCGTGTGGCCAGGAAAACAAAGCCCTCGGGTACCAGCTCGGCCATCTGCCTTGCGCCCGGGTAGTCCCCCAGGTCCAGGCGCACCCGGGCCAGCCCCACCCGGGCGGCGTGGAGCATGTCCGTGTTCCCCGAGGACTGAGCCAGCGAGAGGGCACTCTCGAACTTCTCCTCGGCGATGGCCAGCACCTGCTCCGGCGGCAGGGGATCGCCGCCATCGAAATTCGCCTCACAGAACGTCTCGCCGAAATAGGTATAGAGGAAGGCCCCGTACGTCCGCACCGTGGCCAGCCTGGAGTCCTTGTTCTCGACGTTGTCCCAGGCGCTGACCCGCTCGAACACGTCTTCAGATTGAAATCGAGCCGTATGCATGGGAGTCCAGAGGCCATAGCCCCAGGCTCCACAGCTTCCGGTCACGTAGCTGTCGAAGGAGCTGTAGATCTTGCGCTGTCCCCAGAGTCGCTCCACCAGGTTCCCGGAGGAGTGCCACATCTCGTCGCTGTGGACCGAGGAGCCGAAGTTGTAGTTGTTGTAGGCACATTCGAAGTCGGCGATCACCCCGTCCACCAGGATTTCGGCCAGCGCCGCGTTGTCGAGCGCCTCCTCGGTCACGTTTCCGGGCAGCTCGACCTCCAGGAGGTCATCGCAGGCGGTGAACCCGGCCACGAGCCCGGCGACACCCAGCATCGTCACCAGCTTCCGGAAGCCGCGACCCGGGCCTGTCTTGTCATGGTTTCTCATATCTTGTCCCTCGTTCGATCTCGTCAGGCATGTAGAACCCATTGTTCATGACTTCCACCTCCAGGGCGCCGATTCAGAAGTGGATGCGGAGGCTTGTCTGGATGGTCGTGGGTATCGGCCAGCCCTCCTGGTTGTAGGAGTCCAGCATGGAGCTCTCCTTGATGTTCTCCGGATCCACGACCTCGTGCCCCCACTTCTCTTCCTGTGCAATCCAGAGCCGGAACAGGTTCTGCACGGACAGCGTCAAGGTAGCCCGGGAGCCCCCCATCTTCTCCACCAGGGAGCTCGGGATGGAGTAGCTGGCTGAGACGGTCCGCAGCTTCGCGAATCCCGCCGGCATGATCCCGGCCTGCCTCCATTCTCCGATTTGATTGTAGGCGGCCAAAACCGGTTCGCAGATCGGGATTTCGTTCGCGCACCTGGAGTTGCTGAACAGAGTATGAGTGGCGGCTACGTCACCGTTGATGTAGGTGTGGCCCCTCTGGAAGTCGGCCAGGGCGTAGAGCCGCAGGTCGTCCCACAGGGTCAGGGTGGTGGACAGGCTCCCCTGCCACGAGGGAACGGGATAACCCCAGTTCACCCTGGGGGCTTCGGAGCAGGGGACGGGCGGTCCGCCCGAATCCATCCCGCTGGGCCCCCTTCCGCCGTCGCACATCACGTTCACCAGGTTGCCACTGGCGTCGTACTCGGCGCTCACCACCTTCCTGAGGAAGATCGAACTGATGGGAAAGCCCTCGATCTCGGCTGTCGAAGAGCCCGGCGGAACGTTGACGCCCCCGAGACTCACGATCTCGTTGGAGTTCTGCGCGAGCGCCAGAGCCAGGTTCCAGTTCAGGTTCTCCCGGCGGACCGGGGTGGCGTTGAGGGTGACCTCGAAACCGCTGTTGGATACCTCTCCGAGATTGAGGGACTGGCTGCCCGGAAAGCCGGTGGAGGGTTTTACCGCCGCGCTGACCAGGGCCTGCTTCGTGGTCTGGTCGTAGTAGGTGAACTCCACCCCCAGGCGGTCGTCGAAGAGGCCCGCGTCGAAGCCGATCTCGAGCTCCTCGCCCACCTCCGGCTCCAGGTCCGGGTTGCCGATGTTCGAGGGCGTCACCGTGGGCGCGGCGTTCGCTCCGGTGGACGGCTCATAGAGCCGAACTGCGGCGAACGTGCTGGGCTGCTGCCCCGACTGACCCCAGGCTCCCCGGAGCTTCAGGCTGTTCAGGAACCCCACGTCCTGGAGGAACGACTCCTCGCTCAGCACCCAGCTCCCCATGACCTTCGGGTAGACCACGAAGTCGAAGTTCTTTCCGAAGGCCGAGTGGTCGTCGCCCCTGACACCGGCCGTGAGAAAGAAGCGGTTTTCATAGCTGAATTGCTGCTGAACGAAGGCCCCCAGGGTCCGCTCCTCAACGAAATCCTCCCTGGAGCTCCGCAGGGCCGTCGCACTCACGGTCTTGAGACCCGGCACCGGGAAGATATCTCCGTAGGCGCGGGCCTCCTCGTTCTGGCGGCGGATGAACTGGCCCCCTGCCGCAGTCTCCGAGCGGATGGACGGGGTGAGGTCGAGTCCCACCGAGGCCGTGTAGTCCACCGTGTTGAGGATAGAGCGGGTGTCCCCGACGTTCCTGACGCCCTGGCTGTCCGAGCTCCAGGGACCCGGCTGCTCGGCGGTGCGCGGAAAGTACTCGGTGCCTCGCCTGAACCCGTAGTCGGCACCCACGGTGAGGCGCTGGCTCAGCCATTCCGTGGGGCGGTGAGCCAGCTGGAGGCTGGTAATCAGGCGATCGTAGTTCTCGAAGTTCTCGAGCTCTTCGAACTCCTCGGGGGGATTCGTGAGGTAGCCCCGGAAACGGGTATCCAGGAGCGTCGGCATCCCCCAGAGGATCCCTGTGGTGGGGGGCTGGCTGCCCGGGGTCTCCGTCTTGCTCCGGACCGTCCCCAGGTTGAACTGGAGATCGAGTTGCTCCGCCAGCACGAAGCTCAGGTTTGAGCGAAGGTTCAGCTTCTGCTGCCAGTTGTAAGGTACGATGCCTTCGTGGTGGGTGAAGTCGCCGGACAGGAAGTACCGCACCCGGTCCGTGCCGCCCCGTACGCTGGCACCATAGCTCTGCAGGTGACCGCTGCGGAAGGGGGATCCGAATCCCTCCTTGATGTCGTTCTTGATGATATTCAGGCTGGTGAGCTCACCGTTCACCCGACCCCACACCAGCGGGTACCGTGTCTCCGGGTGGGGAAGGTAGGTGACTCCCTGGTCCATGCGAAACTCCCAGGCTGCGTCCTGGGTGCGCCCCCGCTTCGTGATGATCTGGATCACCCCGTTGGAGGCCTCCGTGCCGTAGAGAGTTGTGGCCGCCGGACCCTTGATGATCTCGATGGACTCGATGTCTTCGGGGTTCAGGTCGTTGAGGCGGTTCGCCCCGTTTCCGTAGTTGTCGCCGACCCCGGTATCGGAGATATCGTTGTCGACACGGACGCCGTCCACATACATCAGCGGTGTACTACTGAGAGAGAGGCTTCCCACCCCCCGGATCGCGATGGCACCCCCACCTCCGCCGACCATGCCCTCGCCGGCAGCCAGATTCACGCCGGCCACCCGGGCCCCGATGATTTGACGGACGTCGGTGGCGGCCGAGATTTCCTGGAGTTCGGCGGCCTGGACTTTCCCCACCGAGTTCCCCAGGGCCCGCACCCGCTGAGCGCCGGGAGTTCCGGTCACGACGAGCTCGTCGAGGGGCAATGCCGCGGGTTCGAGCGCCAGCACGATGTCCGGGTCACCAACCCGGACGGTCCGCTCCAGGGTCCTGTAGCCCAGCCGAGTGACACGCAAACTCACCTGGTCCCCGGGTACGTTCAACAACAAGAAGCGGCCGTTGGTCTGGCTCAGCGTGCCACGACTGGTGCCCACGATCTGGATCTGGGCGTCGGAGAGCGGTTCACGCGTTTCCGTGCTCACAACTCGGCCCGCGACGGACTGCTCCTGGGCGAGGCCCGGCGCGGGAAGTAGAAGTACTAGAGCAAGAAAGAGAAGGACCGAAGGCCAAGGCGGAAGGCCTTCGCGAGCGGGACATCCGCGGGAAGAAACACCGTCCGGTTGCCGTTTTTTGGGAATCAAACAGGAGAAGCACACAGTACCTCCTTGGCAAGGGGGACGAAAGGTAATCTGCGTTGAAGGAATAGGTCTGTGCGTTGAGGAAAGAAAGTCGGTCTGGACACCAGAATGTATACCTACACAGCTTTGCTTCTTTAATAAGCGCTGCCCGAATGTGCGTCAAGAGCCCACTGGTCCCGATGTGAGGAAGTTCACACGCCCGATTCCGCTGTCGTCGCAAACAGATCTCTCACCCCCACCCGCTTCCGAACCGCGGCCAACTCGCAGCCTGTGGGGCATGAGAATTCCCAGGCTCATGAGCGGGTGCCTTCAAGATCCCGCAGGCTAGCCTGGCATAGGGCATATTCATGCGCCGATGCAGTCTGTGCAAGGAGAGAATTCGGACTGCAGGAGGTCGGTCTTGCGAAATCACATACAAACATGCATACAAACAAGGTGCGAGCAAGAAAGAGGCTTCGGACGGGAGCCGCATCAGGGCTGGTGAAAGGAGCCGGACCTGAACTGACCATGGGATTGGCCTCGGAACATTCCAGAATCCACCGTGGGAGGAGGTAGCCATGCGAAAAGCGAGGATGCAGTGGCTGGTGCTGTCGGCGGCAGTTGCGTCCGTCCCCTTTGGGGGGTCCCCGGCTCGCGCCCAGCAGGAGCTCATTGGCCTGGACGGCTACATCGAGGAGGCCATGGAGGAATGGGGCATCGCCGGCATGAGCGTGGCCATCGTCCGGGACGGGGAGACGGTCTACGTCAGGGGGTTCGGCGTCCGCGACGTAAGCACCGGCGAGCCCGTGGATGAGCACACCCTCTTCGCCATCGGCTCCAACACCAAGCTGTTCACCGCAGTGGCAGCGGGTATGCTGGTGGACGAAGGGGTGATGGCCTGGGATGGCAGGATCACCGACTATCTCCCCTGGTTTCAGCTTCACGACCCGTACGCAACCCGGGAGCTCACACTCCGGGACGCCCTGTCGCATCGGAGCGGTCTGGGCCGGCGGGGCGACGCTCTGTGGTACGGGACCGGGTACAGCCGGGAGGAGGTCATCCGGCGCATCCGTAACCTGGAGCCCAACAGCAGCTTCCGCAGCCGGTTCGGGTATCAGAACATCATGTTCTTGACAGCAGGCCAGGCAATTGCCAGCGCAGCGGGAATGAGCTGGGACGACTTCATCGAGCGACGGATCTTCAGTCCCCTGGATATGGACCGGAGCAACAGCAGCGCGAAGCCGCTGGGCCGGATTCCGAACGTGGCGCAACCTCACGAAGCCACCCCGGGTGGCCCCCAACCCATCCCCTGGCGGGACATTGACAACGTGGCTCCGGCGGGATCCATCAACTCCAGCGCCGCGGAGATGGCCCATTGGCTCGAGTTTCTCCTGGAATGGGGGGAATACAAAGGAGGTCGCCTACTGGAGGAGGAGACCCTGCGGACCATCATGTCGCCCCATACCATCACGGGGAATCCCTCCGACACTCTGGCACCCTCCCGCCACTTCAGCGCCTACGGGCTCGGCGTGGGTCTCAGCGACTACAAGGCTCACAAGATCCAGTCCCACACCGGCGGAATCGACGGGATGCTTTCCAACGTCACGACCATTCCCGAGCTGAAGGTGGGCTGGGTGATCCTCACCAACACGTCCTACAACGGTCTCTACACCGCCCTCTCCAACTATCTCTTGGACACCTTCCTGGGAGGAGACCGCAAGGACTGGAGCGCCATTGCCCTGGAGCAGTGGGAGGAGAGCCAGGATCGGGCGGCGGCCGCCATGGCAAGCCTGGAGGAGGAGCGGGCGAAGGGGACGAACCCCTCCCTGCCCC
>JAABTX010000127.1 GCA_011389655.1 Thioalkalivibrio sp. | reverse complement strand
TGCCACTTGGCACGACGCTGGCATTCATGATGAGTGTGGCGGCGTTATCGCTTCCCGAACTCCTGATCCTGCGCAAGGTGATCCGCTGGCCGGCGCTGATACGATTCGTGGGTATCCTGGCGGTATCTTTCATGATCGTGGGCTGGCTGTTCAATGCTCTGGCGCCGTGGCTGCCGGTAGCAGCGGCACCGTGAGTCGGTCAAGGCGTAGACCGCTGCGCCCCCGCAATGCCTGAACACATGTAACGCCGGAGGTTAACGTGAAGGATGTGAAAGTGCTCGGTCCCGGATGCGCGAACTGTAAGCGGACCTACAATTTGATCGAGGAGGTCGTGAAGGCGAAGGGTGCCCAGGTACAACTCGAAAAGGTAGAGGACGTCGCGGCCATCGCGGGCTTTGGAGTTATGGCCACGCCGGGCGTTGTAATCGACGGGAAGGTGGTTCATATGGGTGGCGTGCCAGCGCGGTCTGTGGTGGAGAAGTGGTTCGGTTGATTCTGGTCTGCGGCCCCGCGGGTGCGCAGATTGGTTTCACGGGTTACGACAAGAAGTAGCTGGCGCGTACACCCGTGGTCAGTGTCAGTTCCAGACTGCCACGAAGACACCCGAAAGGATCCATCGACCTTCCGTTTAAGGCCGACTACTGCCAGCATCGGTCATCGGGCGCCTCATCCCGACCCTGAGCGGGTAGTCAGCGGGAACGGATTCTGGAGCGGGTCATGATGGAAGACACGACGACGCGGGAACGCGAACCCGAGACCTGGCACGGCCTCGATCCGGAGGAGGTCGAGCAGAGGGTGGGCGGGAGCCAAGAGGGCCTCAGTGAGGAGGAGGTCGTCGAACGTCGCGAACGTTACGGAGCCAACCGCCTGCCGGCACCGGAGGCGCGCGGACCCCTGCGCAGCCGGACCCTGAGCGTGACCGGCGTCATCGGTATCCGGGCCGTGGCGGTCGCGGTGCTGGTGGTCGTTTCTCTGCAGTTGATCTTCACCTGCGCACCGTTCATGCAGTTCTTCTTCGACAGTCGTCCGATGGCGCCGCGGGAGGCCGGGATCATCCCTGGTGTCGGCATCGTCGTCTTTGCGTTGCTGGAGCTCGAGAAGGCCGTGTTCAGTCGCTATGTCGCCTACCGCGACCGGTCACAGCCTGCGCACTGAGGGCTGGAGACACGAACTGTTCAGTGGGAGGACGAAATGCCCGGCCGGCTCAGCTATCCGCGCCTTCCGGATCCAGCCATTCCAGGAGGTAGTACAGGTACTGACCCTCGGAGGATTTCGAGGGGCCAAGCCCCCGTGCCGCGAACCGGTTGGCGCGACTCGCGCAGACCTGCACGCAGCCAGCCGGGGAAGGGCTGAACTGCACCGTGGGGCGACTGGCCCATGACGGGCGAACGTATCCGAGGACCGTGCCGCTCAAGGACGCGATCGGATTTCCGGGAACAGTACACCGATACCCATTCCTGCCAGGGATTGCAGCGTTACCGCGCACGATGCGGTTACCCGAGAATGAACACGACCCGCCTGGCCCGCGCATCCCGCCTGGCTGGCCCGCTTCCTGGAAGTCCTGGGGACGCGCGTCGAACCGTGACAGCATGGGTGTGCCATCGGCCTTCCGGGCCTTGTCGTCGGTCAGATCCTGCAGGCAAAGCGGGCCAAGCCGAAGTGCAGGAGCGGGTCCGGGATGCTCGACTGGATCAGACAGGTGGTCGCCCAAACACGAACGGCATCCAGTCTTGGGCCGGCAAATTCGATCAGTCACTCCGCCTTCGGCCCTGAGAAGCAGCCACGCGGTGCCCGTCAGGTAACGAAGCAGCATCGTGTTGCTGCCGACGAGGCTGTCTCATCCCGACCGTAGCGGGCAGTCGGTGGGGTTGGATGAGTGGCTGAAGTCGGACGTTAACCTGACACTGGAGACGGGCCTTCGACACCCGGGTGCACCCGAATAGGGGCGCCGAGCACACGGGAAAGGCGCCGGGAACGGCAGCGTCTCCGCGGAAGATACGTCCGGACATCTTGTTTGCGAACGTGGCGCGCGCAACCCGCGCGGCGTGCGGCGCAAATCTAGTGGTGCCCAACGATGATCAGTCTGCCAGCGACGGGTAGAACCGCCATCGCCGGCGAGCCGGTCAAGGGATTGCAGCAATCGTCAGAAAGGCGCCGAAAATAACCAGGTGGAGTCCACCCTGCAGGATCGTCGTACGTCCCATGGCCAGCGAGAGGGTTGCCACGAAGAGGGACAACAGCAGCAGCACAATGTGCTCTGCCTCCAGCCCCAGTGTCAGCGGTTGACCCAGTGCAATCGACAGTATGGCCACCAGGGGGATGGTCAGGCAGATACTGGCCAGTGCCGATCCGAGCGCCAGGTTGAGGGCGGTCTGAAGGCGGTTGGCGAGCGCGGCGCGCAGCGCGGCGGTTCCCTCTGGCAGGAGGACGGTCATGGCGATCACCACTCCGACGAGGGCGGCGGGCAGACCGGCTTGGGCAACCGCATGTTCGACTGTCGGCGCCAGGGTCTCGGCCAGCACCACCACGGCCACGAGTGCGATCGGCAGCAGGAGGAGCGCGGTGGCCATCTCTCTCCGGCCCGGCTTGCGATCCTCCAGTTCCTGCAGTCGTGGATCACTGAAATCGCCGCGATGGCGCACCATCTGCACATACAGGAACAGGCCGTAGAGAGCCAAGGACACGCAGGCCACGAACACCAATTGTGGCGTGGCGTAGACGGGGCCCGGCACGGCGACCGTGTAATTCGGCAGAACCAGGGCCAGCACGGCGACCGTGGCCAGTACGGCGAGGGCGCTTACTGCACCTCGCGCAATAAATTCCTGTTCGCGGAATCGAATGCCCCCGATCAGCAGGCACAATCCGACAATGCCGTTCAGCACGATCATGATGGCCGCGAAGACCGTGTCGCGAGCGATTTCACTGGTTCCTGCCGGCGCGTTGAGCAGTACCGAGACAATGAGTGCGGCCTCGATGATCGTCACGGCAAGAGCAAGAAGAATGGCGCCGTATGGGTCGCCCAGGCGCTTGGCAATGGTTTCCGCGTGATGCACGGCCGCCAGGACCGTGGCAAAGAGCAGGATAGCCAGAAGCGGCACGAGTAGCCCCGGTACAGCCCCGGACCAGAAGACCATGAAAGCCGCGGCACCGGCCAGGGACAGCACCGGCACCAGCGCAGACCAAAGCGGGGCGGGGAGGTGTTTCAGTACGCCGCTCACTGAGCCAGTGCCTCTTCGAACATCACACCGCTCCTCCGGATAGAATGGTGGCACCGGCATGATCGGGCCGTGTGACGGGTCTCCCCAACCGACCTGTAACGGCCATCCCTGGCCGATTGTCGCAGGGGGCAGCGCGACAGGCAACGGCCCCTAATGACCTAGAGGGAGATCCATGATTCAGATGAAACGCGCATTTGCGGCCCCGGTTCTTGCGGCAGCCCTGATTGCCGGGCCAGTGGCGGAGGCCTGCACCCGCGCCGTGTATCTTGGCCCGGAGGACCGGGTCCTCACCGGGCGGAGCATGGACTGGAAGCTGCCGATGACCAGCAACCTGTGGGTGTTTCCGCGCGGCATGGAACGCGACGGGGTGGCCGGGCCGCGCTCGGCCACATGGACCTCCACCTACGGCAGTCTGGTGGTCACCGGCTACGACATCGCGACCGCCGATGGCATGAACGAGGCGGGTCTGGTGGCCAACCTTCTCTGGGAGGTTGAGGCGAGCTACCCCGAGGATGACGGAGAGACACCACGGGTGTCGCTTTCGGTGTTTCCGCAGTATCTGCTCGACCGCTTCGCCACAGTGGCCGAGGCAGTGACAGACTTGCGGGAAAACCCCGTGGAGGTGGCGGGCGGCGAGGTGCCGGTGGGCCCGCCCGGACGCGCGGCGACAGTGCATGTGTCGCTGTCAGATGCGACCGGTGACAGCGCCGTGATCGAGTTCGTCGAGGGCGAGATGAAGATCTGGCACGACCGGTCGTATCAGATCATGACCAACGAGCCGACCTATGACCGCCAGCTTGCCGTTCTGGAGTATTGGCAGAACGTGAACCCGCGCGAGTTCCTGCCGGGTACGGTGCGCGCCTCGGACCGGTTTGTGCGGGCTCATTTCTACATCAATGCGGTGACGCAGAGCGCCGATGCGCGTATTGCGGCCGCCTCGGTATTCAGCGTGATCCGGCAGGCATCGGTCCCCTGGGGGATCAGCGTGGCGGACGCACCGAACCTGTCCACGACCCGGTGGCGCGTCGTTGCCGACCACCAGGACCGGCGCTATTACCTCGAATCCGTGATCTCGCCCAGCGTGTTCTGGGTCGATCTGGACAACCTCGACTTCTCGCAAGGCAGAGACGTGGTCAAGCTGGACCTCGGGGTGGATATGGAGCGGGTGTTATCGGGCGAAGTCTCGGCGGCGTTCGCACCGGCCGAGCCCTTCGCCTTCCAGCCTGCCGAATGAGCGGCGAAGAGAGACAACCATCATGGTCTGTCTCCTCCTTCGGGGTTGAGGAACATGAGCATGGTCCGATCCGCAGAGACCGTGTACGACCGTGAGCCGCCGCCGAGTTGTCCGGTGCCCAAGGCCGCAATTGAAGAGGTTGCCGCCACCGCGCGCAAAGCAGCAGCCTTTGGTCTGTTGCCGCCGAGGATGCAACCGATATCTGTAGCGTCACCCGGCCTGCGCAGGCCGGGTAGGGCGCGTCAAAGGGGTCCGAGAGCCCGGCTGAAAGCGGCCGATGTCGCGACGAACGGTCCGCCTTGCGCACTGCCGCGACGCCCATCCCCGTCGAGGCCAGCACGACCGCGGCGAGAATCCGGCTCACCGTGTACATCAGCTCGCGCCGGTCTCTCAGACCCATGAACTCGCCCCTGAAGTTGATCATGAAATGCAGCAGCAGGATCGCGGCCAGGCTGCTGCGCCGGTTGCGGTTGTAGAGCCAGGTCATGGCCATGGGCCGGGCAGGGATGGCGATGAGGAACAGGCCGAGATCGAACTAGACTTCTAGTCAAGACCACCCGGGCACGGAGGAGCGCATCATGGCGACCACCCCAGCAGCGACCGGACTGCGCGAGCGGCTCGAGCAAGGCTTTGTGCTGTGCGCTCAGGGTTATCTGTTCGAGCTCGAACGGCGCGGCTATCTTCAGGCCGGGCCGTTTGTGCCGGAGGCGATCCTGGACCACCCGGACGTCGTGCGCCAGCTTCACCGCGATTTCGTGCATGCCGGGTCGGACGTGGTACAGGCCCTCACCTACTACGCTCACCGCGAGAAGCTCCGCCTCGTTGGTCGCGAGGGCCAGCTCGAGGCGATGAACCGCGCCGCACTGGACATCGCCAATCAGGTGGCGGCCGAGAGCGCCACCCTCTTTGCCGGCAACATCTCCAACACCAATGTCTACGAGCCGGACGATGCAGCGACCCATCGGGTGGTGCGTGCCATGTTCGAGGAGCAGGTGGCCTGGGCGGCGGACGCGGGCGTCGATTACGTCATCGGCGAGACCTTCTCCTGGCTTGGCGAGGCACTGCTCGCGCTCGAGGCCATCCAAGGCGCCGGGCTGCCGGCCGTCATCACGCTCGCGATCACCCGCAACGGACTGTCCTGGGAGGAGAAGACGCCCGCGGACTGCTGCCGCGCACTGGAGCAGGCTGGTGCCGACGTCGTGGGTCTGAACTGCATGCGGGGACCTGCGACCATGCTGCCACTCCTGGCGCGCATTCGCCAGGCGGTCGGTTGCCCGGTGGCCGCCCTGCCAGTGCCCTATCGCACCGACGCGGCCCATCCGACCTTCCAGTCGCTGGAGGACCCCGGCTGCGACTGCATCCCTGAGAACCGGCCGTTTCCGGTCGCTCTCGATGCGCTCACCTGCAACCGCTACGAGATGGCGCGCTTTGCCCGTGCGGCCTACGACCTCGGCGTGACCTACCTTGGAGGCTGCTGCGGCACCGGCCCCCACCACGTCCGTGCCATGGCGGAGGCGCTTGGCCGGCGCCCGCCAGCCACCCGGTATTCGCCGGACATGAGCCGCCATGCCTACTTCGGCACCCATGAGGCCATTCCGACCTC
>JAABTX010000014.1 GCA_011389655.1 Thioalkalivibrio sp. | reverse complement strand
ACCCTACGGTTTGGCGGTGCTTTGGTAGGGTGGGCAAAACGAAGTGTGCCCACCACACCCCCGGCGGTTCCTACCAGGTCAGCACCTTCCCGGCGCTCCCCAGCGAGGGCAGGGCCTGGGAGGGCGTCAGCAGCGGCATGTCCTGGTACGCGAGGTCGGACTCGCTCATGTCGTTGAGTTCCAGTGACTGCCGGCAGCCGATGATCTGCACGCCGTTGTCGATCGCGTTCTTCATGAAGTCCGCGACGCTCTTCCCGCCCTCCAGCGGATAGATGCTCTCGGCGGCGCCCGCCTTCAGCAGTTCGGTCGCGGGGCCGGTGAAATACATGATCACGTTCTGTTCGGCCGCCGCGGCCGTTGCCGCGAGGAAGAAGGCGGACGGCAGCCGCCGCTTGTTTTCCGGGCCGGTGATCATGATCACTACCAGGTCAGCAGTTTCTTCAGTCATGGGGTACAACCTCCGTGGCAAGTGTTGAGACAGCTTCGGACTGCTGAAGGGACTGACGGCCCTCCAGACGTCAAGGCGAGAATAGCCCGAGTCAGCCGGGGCGCCCATCAGGGTAACTACGGATCCCCGCCCGCACGCCCGCGGGGTCGGACCAACCCAAGCCCTTGTTTTAAAAAATCCATGAGCTCGATTCCGGGGTGTTTCCGGGTCCTGGCGCCGCCTTTTTGGTGCCGAAAAAGAGTTTCCAGGAAGCCCCCGGCGAGTGGTGCGCGCGCGCCGTCCGCGGGCCTTGCCGCATCGGGTACTACGTAGTGCAACGCGCGTGCAGAGCGCCGATGATCCAGTGCATCTCAGTGCAACACGAACGTGGAGCAAGGGCCATGGGACAAGAAAGACGGTTGGAGATTTCGCTGCTGCTGCTGCGGCTTGGCGTATTCGTCGTGATGTTCTTCTGGACGCTGGACAAGTTCGTGGCGCCGGAGCACGCGTCCACGGTCTTCCAGCACTTCTATCATCTGGAGGGGCTCGGCGCGGGCGCCCTGGCCGCAGTCGGTGCGGTACAGCTCGTGGTTGTGCTGGGCTTCGGCGCCGGCCTGTACCGGACCTGGACCTACGGGCTGGTCCTGGCGATGCATGCGATCTCGACCTTATCATCGTGGCCGCAGTATCTTGCCGCCTTCGACAACCTGCTGTTCTTCGCGGCCTGGCCCATGCTCGCCGCCTGCGTGGCGCTGTTCCTGCTCCGGGATTCGGACAACATGGCCAGCCTCGATGCGCTCCGGCTTCGGTCCTGACACCCCGAAGCGCAGATATACGGCCGCGGGTCGCAGTTGCGCGGTCAAATCCTGACCGATATGTGATGAAGAATGATCGCTTAACCCCGACGTCGCGCTGCCGCCGGTCCCGGCTTCTCGCCGTGATCGTGCCTCTCTTCATGCTGGCGATTCCTCCCCTGGCCCAGGCAGAGAGCGGGAGCTTCGGGCTGCGCGGCGGCAGTTCCGTGGGTGACGGCGGCGAACGCTTCGCCGCCACCGAGCTGTTCCTGCGCCACCCCCTACCCTGGGGCCGGCGCCTGGCCGGGGGCTGGCGGTTCACCACCCAGTTCGAGGCAGGTCTTGCCATGCTGGAGCGAGGGGAAGACACCGCTTCCGCCCTTTCCGTGGGCCCGGTAGGCGTCTTGAAACGGGACGGGAGCCGCTGGCACTTCGAGATCGGCGTCAAGCCCACGCTGCTCAGTGAAGACCGCTTCGGGGCGCGGGATCTCGGCGGACAGTTCCATTTCACCAGCCATGCCGGGATTCGCTACGAACTGCGTCCGCGGATTTCGCTGGGGTATCGGCTCCAGCACACCTCGAATGCGGGAATCTCGAGCCCGAATCCCGGCCTGGATCTGCAACTTCTCACCCTGGATCTGGCGTACCGCTGAGCCATTCCGCGCCCGGGGTCGCGGGTGGGCCCAAGGGACGTCGGACAGAAGGCCCGAGATACCGGGCCGGGTGTGAGGGCACGAAGGTCGCTGCCGGATGGAGCGGAGCGCCCCTTCCCCAGCCACTGGGCAGGTGGGGAAGGCGGCTTTTCACTCGACCGGGTGGGACGCATGGCCCACTAGGCATTGCTACCTAGGGTCTGCGCAGCATCCCCATGGTCAAATGGCGGTAGCATATGCCAGAAACGGCGTCCTTCTCGGCGGGGCAGCAATCAGCCTCGGTGAGCGGGGACAGTCTGGAGGTGAGGGTCGTCCCTGGCTTCGGGTCACCACAAAGGGCCCCCGGGCTGTAGCTGAACGGAGCAGTACACCGTACTCGCGGTGCGCAGGCCGAGGATCAACATGCCACGTCCAGCAGCCTTTCAGTTTTCTCCCGGAAGCCTTCGATGCGAGGGAGACTGGCGGCTGCCGGACGTGGCCCGGATCGAGCGCGCACTCGAAGGGCTTCCCGTGGATGACACGGACACCCTGGAGGTCGATACCCACGCCGTGGCCCAGCTGGATCTGGGCGGCTCGCGGCTGCTGGCGCGGCTGGCAGAGCGCGCGCAGCGAAGCGGCGTCCGGGTGAACTATCACGTTCCGGATGCCCACCGGAACATCATCTCGCTGGTCGAAACGGTGCCCCGTCCCGAGGTGTTTCACAAAGCCGGGCCCGGGCCCCTCGGTGGCATCGGCCGGGCAGCCGTGGAGCAGTGGCGGGAGCTCCTCGGCTTTCTGGCCTTCGTCGGCGAGACGTTTCATGAACTCTTCCTGCGCTTCTCCCAGCCGACCCGGTTCCGGCCGCTGCGCCTGCTCGCCGAAATGGAACACGGAGGCGTACGCGCGGTACCCATCGTTGCGGTACTGAGTTTCCTGGTGGGGGTGGTCATCGCCTATCAGCTCAGCACGGCCCTGGAGCCGTACGGCGCGGCCGTGTTTCTGCCGGAACTGCTCACCATCACCATCCTGCGTGAGCTCGGGCCTCTGGTGACGGCAATCGTGGTGGCCGGGCGCACGGCCTCCGCCTACGCGGCCGAGCTTGGCACGATGCAGATCAACGAGGAGATCGACGCCCTGCGCACGCTCGGCGTCAGCCCCTACGACATGCTGATCCTGCCCAAGGTACTGGGTCTGCTCCTGGTGTTGCCACTGCTCACGGTGCTGGCCGATATCAGCGGAATGGGTGGCGGTGTGCTGGTCAACTGGGTCGCTCATGGTCAGGGCGTCGCCAGCTTCCTCAACCGCCTCCCGGAGGGAATGGATCAACGGCACCTCTGGCTGGGGCTCAGCAAGACGCCGGTGTACGCGGTGGTAATCGCCGCCATCGGCTGCCGCCAGGGCCTGCGGGTCGCGCGCGGTGCCGGCGGGGTCGGACAGGCGACGACGCGGGCAGTGGTGCAGGCCATCTTCGCGGTCATCGTGGTCAATGCGGTGTTTTCCGTCGTCTTCAACATGCGGGGTCTGTAGCCGTGGAAGCGGGAAGGCGGGAGCCGCTGATCCGGGTGCGCGGGCTGGTGAACCGGTTCGGCTCCACGACGGTCCACCAGGGGCTCGATCTCGACGTCTGGCCGGGCGAGATACTGGGCGTGGTCGGTGGCAGCGGAGCGGGCAAGACGGTGCTGCTGCGTGCCCTGCTGTCGCTGCGCCAGCCCCAGGCAGGTAGCGTGACGATCTCGGGTGACGAAATGGTCGGCGTCGCCGAGTCGGTCCTGCGACGGCGCCGCCAGAGGATCGGGATGCTGTTTCAGAACGGCGCGCTGTTCGGTGGCCTGAGCCTCCTGGACAACATCTCCTTCCCCCTGCGCGAGCACACCCGCCTGTCCCGCGCGGTCATCGAGGACCTTGCGCTGATCAAGCTGCGGATGGCGGGTCTGGACGCCAAGGCGGCCAACCTGTTTCCCAACGAGCTCAGCGGCGGCATGGTTCGGCGCGGCTCGCTCGCGCGTGCCCTGATCATGGATCCCGAGTTGCTGATACTGGACGAGCCGACCGCCGGCCTCGATCCGGTCAACGCGGCCAACTTCGACGAGCTGATCCTCGACCTGAAGAGTCTGCTTGGGTTGACCGTGCTGCTGGTCACGCACGACCTGGATTCGCTCTGGCGCATCACCGATCGCGTGGTCTTCCTTGGCGACGGCCGAGTGCTCGAAGAGGGATCCGTGGAAGACATGAGCCGCTCGGAGATTCCGCAGGTGGCAAGCTATTTCAAGCAGCGACGAAAGCACTGAATGCGAATGCGAACGCCCTCCAGGCGGGCTGTGTACCCGCCAACGGAGGCTGACGCGAAGACGGATGGGGAGGTGTGATGGAAACCCAGAGCAACTACACGCTGATCGGACTCTTCGTCGTCGGTCTCACGTCGGCGGTGGTCGTGCTCAGCCTGTGGCTGATCGGTGAGACCGGACGCGGCGAGACCGAGGCGTATCTGGTCTATGTCGAGGAATCCGTCTCGGGGCTGGAACCGAACTCGCGGGTGCGCATGCACGGAGTGCCGGTGGGACGCGTTGAATCGATCGCGCTGGATCCCCGCGACCCGGAGCGGGTTCGCGTCCGGCTGGAGCTTGCCGCCGGTACGCCGGTGCGGACGGATACCGAGGCCACGCTGCGCAACGAGGGATTGACGGGGCTGATGCGCCTGGAGCTTACCGGCGGCAGCCCCGATGCCGAGCCATTGAGCCGGCGCGGGGAGCAACCGTTCCCCGTGATCCAATACCGGCCGTCGCTGCTGGCCAACCTGGAGGGCGGTGTGGAGTCCGGGGTGGACGCGATGGAGGTCCTCTCCCGTCAGATGCAGCGTTCTCTCACGGATGAGAACGTGGATGCGCTGACCGACAGCATCCACGACCTGCGCGGCTTTGCCGCGTCCCTCGCGCGCAATTCCGGGGAACTGGACCGGATCATGAACAGCACCGCCGCAATCGGCGAGGCCGGGGAGGCCCTCGTGCGACGATTGCCGACCACCCTGGACCGCCTGGATCGGACCCTGGCGCGTTTCGAGGGACTGGCGGACGATCTCCAGGTCACCAACACCGAAGTCACTGCCACGGTGACCGCGAGCCGCGAGGGTGTGGAGACATTGACCCGGCACACCATTCCGGAGATCGATCTGCTGCTGCGGGACCTCCGCCGGCTCAGTGCCAGTCTCCAGCACCTGAGCAATGACCTCGGTGAACAGCCGACGATGCTGCTGTTCGGCCGGTCCCAGCCACCCCCCGGTCCCGGTGAATGACATGACCACACCGATATCCGGCAGCATCGCCACGGCGCCCCGACGAAAGGCGCGCCAGCAAGGGAGATCAGCCATGCATCTCGTCAGCAGCGCGCTGGTGACGGTCCTGCTGGCGCTGACCACCGCCTGCGCAATCGGACCCGAACGGAGCGAGGCCCCGACGGGGCATATGCTCGAGTGGGCTGGGTCCGAAGAGACTGCGGCCGAGGGTCTGGGTGTCGCGATTCAGGTCAATATGCCGGCAGCCTATCCCGGTTACCAGAGCGCGCGCATGGCCTATCGCCAGGAGCGGCACACGC
Source organism: Thioalkalivibrio sp. (assembly GCA_011389655.1). Taxonomy (GTDB): domain Bacteria; phylum Pseudomonadota; class Gammaproteobacteria; order Ectothiorhodospirales; family Ectothiorhodospiraceae; genus Thioalkalivibrio. The sequence goes on along the minus strand of JAABTX010000014.1, from coordinate 38,215 downwards.
TTCGGTACTTCGCCTACAACCGCTGGGCGGATACACCGGCGCGCCTGGTGGGCGCCGCGCTCACGGAGGCCCTGTCCGGCACCGGCCTGTTCGAGGATGTCGCTGCTCCCGGTTCGCGGGTCCGCGCCGCCTATCGCCTGGACACCGACCTGATCCGCCTGGAACAGCGCTTCGATGCCGACGGCAGCAACATCCACCTGTCCATCCGCTATCGCCTGGTGGACCTGGCGAGCCGCCGGAGTCTGGGCAGCCTGCATCACGACATCACCGTGCCCAGCGCCACCGACGATCCTCGGGGCGGCGTCGACGCCGCCAACCGTGCCCTCCGGGAGAGTTTTCAGGGCCTCTTCGACGCGTTGCCCGGCTGGATCGGGGGACAGGAGGCACAGGGGGCAGATCTCTGAAGGGCGGGGGCAGGGCGGGGACAGACTTGCAAATCTGTCCCCGGGGTCGCCGATGAACCGCTTCGCCGACGGCCTGGGACTGAACATGATCCCCGAGGACTGCGAGCACGAGGGTGCGGCGCGATGCTCGCCCCGGGCTGGCGCTACGGATTCCCACGTATGTTGCCGCCGCTTCGCGACTGTTTAACTGTCCACCACGTTCACGTGGAGTCTGATCATGGACAGCAGCACGACGCAGTCGCTTCCGGTTACCGGGGAACGCTCGGGCATGCCGCAGGATGCCCTGGATCCGTCGGCCGTGGATGCCTGTGTGCTGGTGATCTTCGGCGGCGCCGGGGATCTCGCGCGACGCAAGCTGATTCCCGCGCTTGCCCAGCTGGACCGTTCCGGCCATCTGCCGCCGGGATTCCGGATCCTCGGAGTCGGCATCGAGAAGATGGGCGACGAGGACTATCGTGCCCTGCTCCGCGAGGCCTCGGACGATGAGGCGGACTGGACGGGCTTCGCGCAGCGCCTTTCCTGGCTCCACGGGGATTTTCTGCAGGCGGAGACACACGAGCGGCTTTCCGCGGTCCTCGACGGGTCCAGCCTCGGGAATCGCCTGTTCTACCTGGCCACTCCGCCGAGCACCGCACCGGGCATCATCGAACGCCTCGCCGCGGCGGGCTTGAGCAGGGAGGAGCGCGGCTGGACGCGGATCGTCCTGGAGAAGCCCTTCGGGAGCGACCTGGCCACGGCGCAGGCCCTTAACGCGGCGGTGGCGGAGGGCTTCGGAGAGCACCAGGTCTACCGGATCGACCACTACCTCGGAAAGGAGACCGTCCAGAACATCCTGTTCTTCCGTTTCGGGAACGCGCTGTTCGAGCCGGTCTGGAACCGCAACCACGTCGAGTACGTCGAGATCACCGCGGCCGAGCCGCTGGGCGTGGGTCATCGCGCGGGCTACTACGAGGAGTCCGGTGCCCTGCGCGACATGGTCGCCAACCATCTGATGCAGTTGCTGGCGCTCACCGCGATGGAGGCCCCGGTCGCGTTCGATGCCGACGCGGTGCGCGACAAGAAGATCGAGGTGTGGCGCTCCATTCGCCCGATGTCGCCCGAGGAGATCCGCCGGCACACGGTCAGGGCGCAGTACGGTCCCGGGACGGTTGCTGGCGAACCGGTGCCGGGCTGGCTCAACGAGTCCGGTGTGGCCCGGGAGTCGCGCACCGAGACCTACGCGGCGCTCGACCTGCGCATCGACAACTGGCGCTGGGCGGGAGTGCCGTTCTACCTGCGCACGGGAAAGCGTCTGGCGAGGCACGTGACCGAGATCGCGGTGCATTTCCGGCAACCGCCCCTGTCCCTGTTTCCGTCTGACGAGGAGCTGGAATCCAACGTGATCGTTCTTCGGCTGCAGCCGGACGAGGGCATCAGTCTCGCCTTCGGGGCCAAGCAGCCGGGGTCCGATCGCCGCACCGTTCCCGTATCCATGGACTTCTGCTACCAGCAGTCCTTCGGAGCCGCATCGGCCTCCGCCTACTCGGCGCTGCTCCTCGACGCAATGCGCGGCGACGCCACGCTGTTCACTCGCCGTGACGGGGTCGAGGCCCAGTGGCGGGTGATCACGCCAATCGAGGAGGCCTGGGCGGCGGCGCCGTCCGAGCCGCCGGATTCCTATCCTGCGGGCAGCGAGGGCCCGCCCACGGCGGACCGGTTACTGGAAAGGAACGGTCATCGCTGGCGGCCTCTGGACGGAAACACCGGCGGCTGCGCGAGCTGAGGTCGCCATTCCGGCGGCAGTCCCGTGCGCGCGCGAACGCGTGGGCCCGTTGCGTGGTGACCGGCAGGGCGTTCTCCAGCGCCGGAGTATTCGTGATGACTGGCCCCTGCATGCGGACGGGTTCCCTGGTTTTTCAGAAGAATGGGGGTCTTTATGAAGGTGTTCTGATAGATATTCCGGTAGTCCATCCATACCGCGAGCCTGCGCTGCAGGCGCGGCGCTTAAAGCAAAAAAATCCTCTGAGGAGACACATCATGAACAATCCAATCATCCGCCTGCTGGGTCTGGGCATGCTGGCGTTCACGCTGAGCGGCATGGCCCTTGCCGGCACGCCCGTGACCGAGGACGGCGTGACCACGATTCACCTCGATCAGTACAACGGCTACTTCGCCGCGGAGGAGACCCTTGCCGGCCTTGAGCCGGGTACCTACGAGTTCGTGGTTACCAACAAGGCGGGCAAGGTCGCCGGATTCCAGGTGCAGTCCCTGGAGAGCCGCGAGCAACTCACCATGTTTCCGCTGGAGCCCGGCGAGACGAAGTCGAGCCGTGTCGAGATCAGCAGCGAAGGCTTCCGCTATCGCTGCCCGATCAACCCGACCCCCTGGTACGAGGTGGGCGTCAGCGGTTGATCGGCCAATCCGTCCAGATCCGGCCCTGGTTTGATCCGGGGTCGGGTCCGGCCCCGTGGGAGGCCAACCCCCGGGGCGATCTTCCCCGGCGCTGGAATCGGACGGGTGAGTGGAGGGGAGCTTCAAGTTACGTAAAGATCCGTATGCCCAAGCCTTGGACTCGGCCATAGTCTTAGCAGTCAAAGGCCACGAACAAGAGGAACGAACGATGCTGACGGCACTTGCGATACGCGCCCAGAGGCTTCTGGACATGACACGGGCGGTGGATTTCCTGGCACCCTTGCTGCTGCGGCTGTACCTGGCACCGATCTTCTGGATGGCGGGAACCAACAAGCTGGATGGCTTGCTGCCCAAGGAGAGTGTCGTGACCTGGTTCGGTAATCCGGACTGGGGCCTGGGGATGCCGTTTCCGTTTGTGATGGCCCTGTTGTCGGCCTATGCGGAGGTGCTGGGAGCGATCGCATTGCTGATCGGACTTGCCACGCGCTGGTTCTCGATCCCGCTGATGGTCACGATGGTGGTGGCCGCGGTCACGGTGCACCTGGAGCACGGCTGGCAGCGCATCTCCGACCCGATGATGTGCCTGTTCAACTGCTCCGGCATCGAGGAAGCGCAGATGCGCCTGGATCGGGCCAAGTCGATCCTGCAGGAACACGGCAACTACAACTGGCTGACTGAGACCGGCAACTTTGCGGTCGTGAACAACGGCATCGAGATGGCGGCCACCTTTTTCGTAATGCTCCTGGTACTGTTCTTCTGGGGCGCCGGCCGGTATCTGAGTGTGGACTACTACATCCGTCGCAAGGTGATGGGTAGTTGAGGCAGGGCTGCATCGAGCAGCCATCAATGGAACGGGCCTGGCCCGTAAATCAAGCACGACCAACTGAAGAGGGTTAGACGATGAAGAACGAACTGTTTTCCAGCAAGGCGATTTTGACTGCGGGTGCATCCGGCGCAACGGTGGCGAGCCCGGCGTTTGCGGCGGTGGATCTGGAGGCGGATCTGGCGATGACCGCGCAGGACGAGGCGCTGATGGTGGCCGAAGAAGGCTCCTGCGGCGAGGGCACCTGCGGCGAAGCCGACGGTGGCGGTGACGAGGGCAGTTGCGGCGAAGGCACCTGCGGTGAAGGCGGCGGTGAGGAAGAAACCAGCGGTGAAGAAGGCAGCTGCGGTGAAGGAACCTGCGGTGGCTGAGGAACGGCCTCCGGCGCACCCGGCCCGCGCGAGCGGGCCGGGGCTGGGACTGCGGCGGGCCCTTCTGGGCCCGTTCGCTCGTGAGCCCCAGGCGCTGGAGCGCCTGGGTTTTCTGGAGGCGGCGCCGGAGAACTGGATGCACCTGGGCGGTCGGCTCGGTCGGGTCTTCCGCTCGTACACCGAGGCCCATGCGTTCGTCTGTCACGGTCTGTCACTGGACATCGGCGGACCACGACCACTGGATTGGGATTTTCTGAGGGCGTTGCGTGCGTTTCTGGACACCCACGGGATCGACGACTACAGCGAACACCTGTCGGCCTGCGGCGATGGGCGGGGACATCTGTACGACCTGATGCCGATCCCCTTCACCGAGGAAGCGGTGCATTATGTGGCGGACCGGGTGCGGCAGGTGCAGGACGTGCTGGGTCGGCGGCTGGCGCTGGAGAACGTGTCCTATTACGCACCGCTGGGTGGCGAGCTGGACGAGGCGACATTCATTCGAGCGGTGCTGGAGGAGGCGGACTGCGATCTGCTTCTGGACGTGAACAACATTGTGGTGAACAGCATCAACCACCGTTATGACGCGGTGACCTTTCTCCATGCGCTGCCGCTGGAGCGCACGCGGTACATCCACCTGGCCGGGCATGAGGAGGAGGCCGAGGACCTGCGGGTGGACACGCACGGGCGTCCGGTCGGGTCGGCGGCGTGGGACCTGCTGGCCGCGGCCTACGAGCGCCTCGGGCCGGTGCCGACCCTGCTGGAGCGGGATTTCAACTTTCCGCCCCTGGAAGAACTCCTGCAGGAGGTCGACCGGATTCGGAGACTGCAGGAAGAGGCGCAACGGGTCTCCGGCGACCTCACCACAGGCCGTTCAAGCCAACAGGTGGCATATGCCTGATCCGGGCTTCCAGCGGGTTCAGCAGGCCCTGGCCGATCATCTGCGCGATCCCGAGCAGTTCCCGCCGCCCGCGGGCATCGAGCCGCGCAGGCTCGAGATCTATCGGCGCCTGTTCTACAACAACGTGCTGAATCTTCTCGGCAAGGGGTTCCCGGTCCTGAAGGCGGTAGTGGGCCCCGAGCTTTGGCCCCGCCTGGTACGCGATTTCTATCGTGAGCACGATTCCCGTACGCCGTATTTCCCCCAGTTCGGCGAGGAGTTCGTCCGTTATCTGGCAGAGGAGCGGACGCCGCGGCAGGAAGACTGGCCGTTCATCGCGGAACTCGCGCACTTCGAGCGGGTGAAGAAGGGCCTGCTGAATGCAGCGGACCGGGACGCGCCAAGTCGGGAGCAGCGGACCGTCGATCCGTTATCGGGCTTCCCGTCGCTGGTTCCCGATGCCCGTCTGCTCGCGTACGAGTTTCCTGTGCACCGTATCGGCGAGGACTTCAGGCCCGAGCGCCCGGGCACGGATCCGACCTACCTGCTGGTATACCGTGCCGGGCCGAAGCGCGTGCGCGTTGCGGTGCTGAATCCGCTGGGCGCCCGGCTGCTCTGGCGTATCCAGGAGGAACCCTGCAGCGGCGACGATCAGCTGCACCGCACCCTCTATGACTTCGGCCTCGAGCAGGACGGGCCCCTGCGTCGCCAGGGCGAGAGACTGCTGAGGCGCTTTCAAGAGCTGGGCGTGCTGGTGGTGTCGGCCCCGGAGACGGCGACGGCCGCGCATTGAGGGCCGGGTCTCCCCCGTGGACCGGGAAGCGGTATCCGGACGCCGGGGTGGGTTCCCGGGCAGGGGCCAGTGGCGCATGCTTCGTTCCGGATACACCGTAAGGAGTGGCAAGCGTCGTGCCCGAGAATGAAATCCCGCCGCTGCTTCCGCGTTTCCGCGAAGGATTGCGCTGGTCACTGCAGCTTGGCGGCCGGTTCCTGCGCGAGGCGCCGGGCGGTACGAGCCTGGTGGTGCTGGCCACAGTGCTCTCGCAGCTGGCGATGCTGCTGGCCTTCTTCCTGCCCCTGAAGGTGGTGATCCTGCTGGGGTCCGAGCGGATCCCGCGCTACTTCCCGGCGGCCCTCGCCGAATTTGATCGGGACACGCTGATCGTCGCCCTGACGCTGGCGACGGTGGGTGCCTTCGGGGTCTACCTGCTGGCGGAGCGACTGATCCGTTTCGGATCCGATCGGGGAGCGCGCAGGATTCTGGAGCGCAGCCGCAAGGTCGTGCTCTTCGAGGACCAGGACGGGATCGCCACGCGGGCCTACCGGCGCTACGCGGTGATCCCGGCGGGGCTGGTCTTCCTGCTGCTTGGAACGGCGGTGCTGGCTGTGCTGTACCCCTCGGTCCTGGGCCTCATGATCGCGTTCCTGTCCCTGGTCGCGCTGCTGGTCGTGCTCGGAAGCCGCTTCAGTGGCGGGTTGCGCCGTAAGGTGCTCGCGCCACCGAGGACGTGGCTTCCGGGAGTCGCGGGCTTCGGTTTCCTGCTGGTGTTCGTGTGGCTGGTCGCGGACTATCTGTACCGCGATCCGCCGGGTCTGCTCGCCGCGATCGTCGCGCTGCTGCTGGCGCGGCAGATGCTGAATCGACTGGCAGGGATGGTGACCTCCCTGGTCTCCCTGAATCGCGAAAGGCCGCGCCTGGATGCCCTTTTCTTTCACCATCAGGTGTTCCAGCGCCGCCGCCAGGGTCGCGGAGAGGGCCTGTGGGCGCTACTGGCCGAGGCGGAGCGCGAGGAATGGTTGCCGCGGGTATTACGGGAGCTGGAGGATGCTCCGGGACGGGTGCGCAGGAGCGAGTGGTGGCAGACCCGGGTGCCGGACGTGATGGCGATTCATTGTGAGATGGAGGGCTCCGAACCGCGCCTGGTCAAGGTCTTCGGCCCCCATCGGTCCGGGGAGGCGCGTCACGAGGCGAGCCTGCTGGCGGATCCGCCTGCGGATCTGCCCGCCCCGGGCTGGATCGGCGCCACTCTGGTCGACGGCCTTCACTGCCACGTCCTGCGATTGCCCGAGGAAACCGCGCAGGTGGCCACCCGTCGGGACCCGGCGCCGGAGGACGACGATGGCCCGGGGAATCGTGCCGGGTCGACGGATTCCGGGAGATCGCCGGACCCAGGAGAGGCCGGGCCGTCCCCAGAGGGATCGGCGGCCCCGGATCTTGCGGAACTGGCGTACCGGTTCCGGCGGTCGCTGATCGCGGTGGAACCGCCCGAAGAGCTCGCCGGGCGCTACGGGCGCTCGCGACCGTTGCTCTGGCAACGCCTGGACCGGGCGATGTTCGAGCGCGCGCGACTCGTGGCCGACGTCACCGCGCGCGAGACCATCGATGAACTGCTTGCAGACTTCCAGGCCATCGTGGACCGGGTGCGCAGCCTGCCGTGGGTGTTCGTGAACCGTCAGTTGAACCCGGGGACGCTGGCCACGGCGGGCGACGACGTGATCGCCCTGCACTGGGGGCGCTGGGGTCTGGAAACGGTGGGCACGGCCTGGCCGCTGGCGGCCCTGGAACCCGACACGCTCTCCAGGCTCCTGGCAGAGGTGGGGCCCCGGCGTCCGGCCCTGGCGGATGTGCCTCTTGCGGGCGTGCGCCTGGCCGGGCTGCTGTCACTGATGGAACGCCTGTACCTTGCCCAGCGCTATGCCGACATCCTGGAACTGCTGCCCGAGCTGGAAGGGACATGGCGCAGTCTCGGCCGCGAGGCCGGCCCAGCGTCGGCGCGCGCCGCGGCCACGGCCTTGGTCCAGGGACACCCGGAGTAACGACCACGGCGGCGCGCGCCACGCCCGGCGCCATTTGCGGGTGGCGGCCTTCGGCCGGTGCCGCCCCCGCTTGTTCCATCGCACGGGATGGCCGTCGCCGAGAGCGCTACGTCTGTTCGTCACGAGGTCGGTACGGTCTTCAGCTGGCCTGTGTCAGCGCCGCACCCTTCTCGGCGATGCGGGCGAGCAGCTTGTTCCAGGACTTGATGAAGGCCTGCGCGCCTTCATGCTGCAACTGCACCGCCAGTTCATCGATATCGATTCCGGCATCCGCGAAGCGTGCGAGCATTGCCCGGGCCTGATGGTCGTCCCCGTCCAGCCTGCGGTCGACAACGCCGTGCTTCGAGAAGGCGATGAGTGTCTTTTCAGGGAGGGTGTTGATGGTCTGTGGCGCGGCCAGCGCCTCCACGTACAGGGTCTCGGAGGCGTCGGGGTCCTTCGTGCCCGTGCTCGCCCAGAGCAGCCGCTGGGGCGACGCCCCTGCCTCGGCAAGCCGACGCCAGCGCGCGGATGACAGGAGTTCGCGATAGGCCTTATAGGTGCTTTCGCCGATCGCGATGCCCAGCCGGTTCTGGAGGTCCGTCGGGACCCTGTCCCTGACCGCGGTATCCCAGCGGCTGATGAACAGGGAGGCGACGGAGCCGACACGGGGGTCGCGTCCCGCCTCCAGCCGTCGCTCGATGCCGCGCAGGTAGGCCTCCGCGGCCTGCAGATAGTGCTCGCGCGAAAACAGCAGGGTGACGTTGACCGGAATGCCGTTGAAGATGGATTCCTCGATCGCCGGAATGCCCTCCGGGGTACCCGGAATCTTCACGAACAGGTTGTCGCGATCGGCCTGTTGATGAATCTGGCGCGCGGCCTCGATGCTGCCCGCCGTGTCCGCGACAAGCAGTGGCGAGATCTCCATCGAGACCCAGCCGTCGACCTGGCCGCTGGCGTCGAAGACGGGCCGGAACAGATCGGCGGCGCGCCGCAGGTCTTCAAGGGCCAGTTCGATGAACAGGGACTCCTCGGATTCGGCTGCCCCGGCCTTCTCGCGGATGCAGGCGTCGTAGGTCTCCCCGTTGCCGATCGCGGCGTCGAAGATGCTTGGATTGGAGGTCAGCCCGGTGATCGAGTCGTCGTCGATGTAACGGCGCAGGGTACCGTTGTCGAGCATGTCGCGCGTGATGTTGTCCAGCCACAGGCTCTGTCCCAGGTCTTGCAGTTCGCGGGTCGGTTTCATCATTTCTCCTCGGGCCATGGTGATGGGCGTGCGTATTCGGGCAGCGTGCGGACCTTCCAGGACCACGGTACGGATGCGGCCCGAACGCGCACATACGCACTAGTGCGTAGTGTGGTCGAGGGCCCCTGCGGGCACCATGTTCGGGAACAGGGCGGGTCTGGCCCGTTCGTGTCGCGACACGTCGAGGGCGGGGCGCGTCCGTGGTCATCACCGGCGCGTGACGCCGGTCCCGCAGGTCGCACGCAGCGAGCCGCCCCCGCTCCCGAACGATCCCGAACAACAGGAGAGTCCCATGCAACTTGGCATGATCGGTCTGGGAAGAATGGGTGCCGACATGGTGCGCCGACTGCAGCGTGACGGTCATCAGTGCGTTGTCTTCGACCAGTCTCCGGACGCGGTGGAGGCCCTGGCGGGGGAGGAGGCCGTCGGCGCTTCCTCTCTGTCCGATCTGGTGGCACGGCTGGAAGGCCCCCGAGTGATCTGGATGATGATTCCCAGTGTGTTCGTGGAGCCGCTGATCGGGGATCTCCGGCCCCTGATCGAGGCCGGAGACATCCTCGTGGATGGCGGCAATTCCTACTATGTCGACGACATCCGCATTGCGCAGGAGCTTGCGGAACAGGGCGTGCATTTCGTCGATTGCGGTACCAGCGGTGGTGTCAAGGGCCTGGAACGCGGCTACTGCCTGATGATCGGCGGGCCGGAGCCGGCGGTGACCCATCTCGACCCCGTGTTCCGGACGCTGGCGTCGGGCATGGGTGACATCCCGCGGACACCGGGGCGGGAGCGGATCGGCGGGACCGCCGAGCAGGGCTATCTGCACTGCGGGCCGAGCGGTGCCGGCCACTTCGTGAAGATGGTGCACAACGGGATCGAATACGGGCTGATGGCGGCCTACGCGGAGGGCATGAACATCCTCGCGCACGCGAACGTGGGGAAGCGGGAACAGGTCCGGGACGCGGAGACCGCGCCCTTGCGCAATCCCGAGGATTTCCAGTTCGATCTGAATCTTCGGGACATCGCCGAGGTATGGCGGCGGGGCAGCGTGGTCTCCTCCTGGCTGCTGGACCTCAGCGCGGCGGCACTGGCGCGGGATCCCGCGCTGAGGGACTTCGAGGGCCGGGTCTCGGATTCCGGCGAGGGGCGTTGGACGATCCGGGCGGCGGTCGATCAGGCCGTGCCGACACCGGTGCTGACCACTGCGCTCTATTCGCGCTTCCGCTCCCGCGGCGAGGCGGAGTTTGCCGACAAGCTGCTGTCCGCGATGCGGTTCCAGATTGGTGGCCACGAGGAGATGGCGGGGGACTGAGCATCTGCCCGAGACGGAGGCTGCACGAGGCCGGCATTGGCTTCGGAACCGGCATTGGCCTTATGCTGTCGAACCAGTGTTCGGCGCGTCGGCATGCCATGATACTGATTGAATCCCTTGGACCCGCCAGGGAGAGTGTCGTCAAGCTCTTCGAGGAGCTCTACGACCCGGCCCTGCTGATCGATCCGGAAAAGGGAGTCTTCGTGGGCGCCAACAGCGCGGCCTGCGAGTTCCTCGGCTACAGCCCCGAGGAACTGGCTGCGCTGAGTCCGACGGAGATTCACCCGCACGAGATCCCGCGGCTGGATGCCTTCCTGTTCGCGGTTCGGGAGCAGGGCCGCTGGAAAGCGGACGACCTTTCCTGTCGGACCAAACTCGGGCACCTGGTTCCCGCCCAGGTACGCGCGACGCTGGTGCACATATCCGATCGCGAGTACGTGCTGTCGGTGGTACACGACCGCCGCGAGGCCGAATTGGCCGAGCTGGGTCGGTCGATCCGCAAGCTCACCCATGACCTGCGCAACACCATGGTCTCCTCCCGGCTGATGAGCGACCGGTTGCGCCGGCACGAGGATCCACTGGTCAGGCAGAGTGCGGACCTGATTGCCAGATCGGTGGATCGTGCCGTCCGGATGTGCCAGCAGACGCTCGAGGTGGGCAGCGCTCGGGAGGGCAGCCCCCGGCGCGAACGCTTCATGCTCTCCGACCTGATGGCCGAGCTGAATGCCGCGATCGGACCGCGCGAGGTGGCGCGGGCGGAGATGGAGTCTCCGAACGCCGAAGAAATCGAACTGGATGCCGACTTCGACCAGGTCTTCCGGATCCTGACGAACCTGATACGCAACGCAATCGCCGCTGGCAGCCGCCACATCCGCGTCATCGGCTCCCGAGAGGGCAACCGGACCGTGATCGACTGCGAGGACGACGGACCCGGTCTCCCGGATTCCCTGCAGGGATGCCTGTTTGCCGAGAAGGGCACCGGTCGGGGTACCGGGGGCGCGGGACTCGGCCTCGCGATCGCCTGGGAACTCGCGCGCAACCACGGCGGTGACCTGATAATGCGCGAGACGGGCCCGACGGGCACCGTGTTCCGTCTGCTGTTGCCCGATCGGCCCGGCGTGCCGGAAGTCCCCGGGGATGCCGTGCTCTGAGCCGCGGCCGGGTCGGCCCGGCCGGCCGAAGATATCGGCCCGGAAGCCTCGCGCTCTATGGGTTATTACCAATGGTGGCCACCGCCGCTGTCGGGCATGCTTCCAGTGAACCATGTTCACCGGGAGGCGCCGGATGGAGAATCCAGGCGGGCACGAGACCCGCAGCGTCCTGCAGGAAGTCGCTGCCACCTTCGACGACCACGTTCCAAACCTGTATCGGATGCTTGCGCGCAGCCAGGTCGCCCTGACCGCCTTCGTGCGCTTCGAGGATATCCTCGAACGCCACGGACGCCTCAGCCGGGACGAGCAGGCCATCGTCGCCCTCGAGGTGGCGATGAGCAACCGGTGCAATTATTGCCGTGGCGTGATGTCACGCGAGGCGCGGGAGGCCGGGGTCACCGGTGATACCGTGACCGCCGTGCTGCATGGCCTCGAGCCGATGGAACCGCGCTACCGTTTTCTGGTGGACGCAACGCGCCGGCTGATTGCGGATTCCGGCAATCTCGGCCAGGCTGAGGTCGTGCTGTTCGAGGAGCGGGGCATACCCTTCGACGAACTGCTGGAGATCGTCTCGATCATCGCCGCCTTTACGCTGGCGACCTATGCCAACAACCTTTCGCGCACCCGCGTCGATCCCGAGTACCGCTGAATCGGTTGCCGTGTGCAAGGAAGGCCGATTCGATCGCGGGATGATCCCGGGTGGCATGGGGTCGCGGCCCTGCGGCGATGCTCACCGCGGACCCGCGTATGCACTTGTCGTGCATGCACCGCCGCTCGGATGAACCCCTCCCTTGTGGGATCCCGGGGCGAAGCCGGCTGCTGCTGTCTTCGTGGTAACCCGTATGTTCCTTCTCGGCCAGCGGCGCTAGCCTGAACTGAGAGTGCGCGGGCCCCGGCAGTCGGGGCCCCGCGTGAACCGCGGGTGCGGGCCTGAATGATCGAGCCGGAGGGATGGCATGTACGTCGGATTCCTGGTGTTTGTGGGGGCCGCGCTGCTGCTGCTCGCGTTTTTGGGGTGGCTCTGGACGCCGGCGCTCTGGTCGGGGGTGGTGATCGTCCCGCTGCTGGCCCTGGGGTTCTACGATCTCCTGCAGCCGCGCCACTCGATCCGGCGCAATTTTCCTCTGCTGGGCCGCGGCCGCTGGATGATGGAGGCGGTCCGGCCGTTCATGCGCCAGTACTTCGTGGAGTCGGACACCGACGGTGCGCCGATCAACCGCATGTTCCGCAGCATCGTGTACCAGCGGGCCAAGGGCGAACTGGAGACGGTACCCTTCGGTACCCGGGTGAACGTCTATCGCGACGGCTACGAATGGGTCGGCCACTCGGTGGCGGCGATCCGCGCCTCCGACGTGCTCGACCTGCGGGTCGACGTCGGTGGCCCGGAATGCACCCGGCCGTACCGCGCCAGCATCCTGAACATCTCGGCGATGAGTTTCGGTTCGCTCAGCCGCAATGCGATCCTGGCCCTGAACCGGGGAGCATCAATCGGCGGATTTGCCCACAACACGGGCGAGGGCGGCCTGGCACCGTATCATCTGGAGCACGGCGGCGATCTGGTGTGGCAGATCGGCACCGGCTACTTCGGCTGCCGGGATAGGCGCGGTCGCTTCTCCCCCGAGGCCTTCGCGGAAAAGGCGGCTCTTCCGACCGTGCGGATGATCGAGATCAAGCTCTCGCAGGGCGCGAAGCCCGGACACGGCGGCATCCTTCCGGCCGAGAAGAACACCCCGGAGATCGCCGCGATACGCGGCGTGGAGCCCGGCACCACGGTGGATTCGCCGCCCGTGCACAGCGCCTTCGATTCGCCGATCGGCCTGTTGGAATTCGTCGCCCGGCTGCGCGAACTCTCCGGCGGGAAGCCCGTCGGTTTCAAGCTGGCGATCGGGCGTGAGAGCGAATTCGTCGCGATCTGCAAGGCGATGGTGGCAACCGGCATCCTGCCGGACTTCATTACCGTAGACGGCGGAGAGGGCGGCACCGGCGCCGCGCCGCTCGAGTACACGAACTCGGTAGGCATGCCGCTGCGCGAGGCGGTGGCCTTCGTTGACGACTGCCTGACCGGGTTCGGCGTCCGCGGGTCGATCCGGGTGATCGTCTCCGGAAAGGTGCTTACGGCCTTCCACCTGGTGAAGAACCTCGCGGTCGGGGCCGACCTCTGCAACAGCGCCCGTGGCATGATGCTCGCGCTCGGGTGCGTGCATTCGCTGATCTGCAACACCAACCACTGCCCTTCCGGCGTGGCGACGCAGGATCCGCGGCTGTATCGGGGTCTTGTCGTGACCGACAAGGCGGCACGGGTTGCGCAGTTTCACCAGAAGACGGTGCATGCCACCGCCGAGCTGATCGCCTCCGCGGGCCTGTTCCACACCTCGGAACTCAACCGTACCCACATCTTCCGCCGGGTCGATCAATTCCAGGTCAGGCGTTACGACGAGATCTTCCCCTATGTGGCGTCGGGAGCGCTTCGCGACCCGGCAACGGCGCCGGCTGCATTGGCGATGCATCTCGAGGAGGCCGATCCCGAACGATTCATGCCGCGCTACTGCCTGACGAGGACAGACGATCCCTGCGGGGATCCACACCGCCCGTGCGAGACACGGGAATACGAGGGGATAGACCGCTTATGAAGGCATCCGATCTGTTCGTGAAGGCCCTCGAGTCCGAGGGTGTCGAGTACGTCTTCGGGATTCCGGGCGAGGAGAACCTGGATCTGCTGGAATCGCTCCGGAAGTCGTCGATCCGTCTGGTCCTGACCCGGCACGAGCAGGCCGCCGGGTTCATGGCGGCGACCTACGGGCGCCTCAGCGGAAGGACCGGCGTCTGCCTGTCCACGCTCGGGCCGGGGGCCACCAATCTGGTCACGGCCGCCGCCTACGCCCAGCTGGGGGCGATGCCGATGCTGATGATCACCGGCCAGAAGCCGATCAAGGCAAGCAAGCAGGGCGAGTTTCAGATCCTGGAAGTGGTCGACATGATGCACCCGATCACCAAGTACACCCGGCAGATCAGCAGCGGGGCCAACATCCCCGCCCGCGTGCGCGAGGCCTTTCGGCGCGCCGAGGACGAGCGCCCCGGGGCGGTTCACCTCGAGCTGCCGGAGGACATCGCCCGCGAGGAGACCGACGCACCGGTGCTTCCGCGCAGCCGCTTCGAGACGCCGTGCGCCAGCGAGGGGTCGATCAGGGCCGCGATGGAGATGATCGAGGCCGCCCGCCGTCCGCTGCTGCTGATCGGCGCCGGCGCAAACCGGCGGCAGACCTGTCGCGCGCTGCCTGCCTTCGTCGAGTCCACCGGAATTCCCTTTTTCAGCACCCAGATGGGCAAGGGCGTGGTCGATGAACAGCATCCGCTCTTCCTCGGCAATGCCGCGGTGTCGGGCGACGACTTCCTGCACCGGGCGGTGGAATCGGCGGACCTGATCATCAACGTGGGCCACGACGTGGTGGAGAAGCCGCCGTTCATCATGGGCCAGCCGGAGAACGCGCCGCCGCACGTCGAAGAGGCTGCCCGGGCGGGCGAGGCGCGGGTGATCCACGTGAACTACGTGACCGCCTCCGTGGATGCGGTATATCACCCGCACCAGGGCGTGATCGGCGACATTGCCGACAGCGTCGAGCGCCTGACGGCGGCCGTCAGGCCGCAGGCACACTGGGATTTCGGCCGGTTCATGGAGGTGAAGGGGCACCTCGACGCGCATCTGGAAGAGGGTGCCGATGACGGCCGCTTCCCGGTCTATCCGCAGCGGCTGGTGGCCGATATCCGCGCAACACTGCCCGAAGAGGGGATCGTTGCGCTGGACAACGGGATCTACAAGATCTGGTTCGCTCGCAACTACCGCGCCCGCCAGCCGAACACGGTGCTGCTCGACAACGCACTCGCCTCGATGGGCGCGGGTCTGCCCTCGGCGATGGCGGCGAAGATGGTGCATCCGGAACGGCCGGTGATCGCCGTCTGCGGCGATGGCGGCTTCATGATGAACTCGCAGGAACTCGAGACCGCGGTGCGCCTCAGGCTCGACCTCGTGGTGGTGGTCCTGCGCGACGACGCCTACGGCATGATCCGCTGGAAGCAGGCCGCGATGGGTTTCGACGATTACGGCCTGGTCTACGGGAATCCGGACTTCGTGCGCTATGCCGAGGCCTACGGGGCACAGGGGCACCGCGTGGAGTCCGCGGAGGCCCTGCGGCCGCTGCTCGAATCCTGCGTGGCCGCGCCGGGGGTACATGTGATCGACGTGCCGGTGGACTACAGCGACAACGACCGGATCCTGAACGAGGACATCAAGGCGCGCAGCCGGGCGATCTGACACCGGTGCGTGCCGCAAGGAGCGGCCCATGACAGATTTCTTCCCTTCGCTGATGGCCGCCGACAGTGGTCCGGCTGGCCGGATGCCCGTGCTCGCACCCTATGACGAGACCACGATCGCCGAGGTCGAGACGGTCGGAGAGGAGGCCGTGGACGCCGCGCTGGCGGTGGCGCACCGGCTGTTCCGGGACCGGCGCGGCTGGCTGCCGTTGCACCGACGGATCGAGATCCTCGAGCGAACCGCGGCGATCCTTTCGGAGCAGGCCGATTTCCTGGCGTTGGAGGCGGCCCGCGAGGGCGGCAAGCCACTGCCTGACTCGCGCGTCGAGATGACCCGCGCGATCGACAGCGTCCGCCTCTGCGTCGATGCCCTGCGCGCGGACGGGGGCGAGGTCGTCCCGATGGGCCTCAATCCGGCCTCGGCCGGACGGCAGGCCTTCACGCTGCCCGAGCCGATCGGCGTGGTGGTGGCGGTCAGCGCCTTCAATCACCCGCTGAACCTGATTGCGCACCAGGTGGCCCCGGCCGTGGCCGCCGGCTGTCCCGTGATCGTGAAGCCGGCCGAGGCCACGCCGCTGTCCTGTTTCCGCCTGGTGCGCATCCTCCACGAGGCGGGTCTGCCGGAGCCATGGTGCCAGGCGCTGGTGACGCGGGATGTCGATGTGGCCACGCGGCTGGTGACCGATCCGCGGGTCGGCTTTCTGAGCTTCATCGGCAGTGCGGAGGTGGGCTGGAGGCTGCGTTCCCTGGTCGCCCCGGGGACCCGCTGCGCGCTGGAGCACGGCGGCGCGGCGCCCGTGATCGTGGCCGCGGACGCGGATCTCGACAATGCGGTCCCGAAGCTGCTGAAGGGCGGCTTCTACCACGCCGGGCAGGTCTGCGTGTCGGTGCAGCGGGTCTTCGCGCATCGCGATCGGCTGGAGGAACTCGGCGACCGGCTCGCCGCCGGCGCCGAACGCCTGCGCATTGGTGATCCGACGCGCGCGGATGTCGATGTCGGGCCGCTGATCCGGGGGACCGAGGTCGGTCGCGTCGACGAGTGGGTGCAGGAGGCGGTCGCAGGTGGTGGCAGGCTGCTGTCGGGGGGCGAGGCGCGATCGGCGACCACCTACGCCTGCACCGTGTTGCGTGACCCGCCGGCACGGGCCCGTGTGAGTACCGACGAGGTCTTTGGTCCGGTCGTTGCCGTCTACGGTTACGATGACCTGGACGATGCCGTCGCGCGGGCGAACGGTCTGCCCTGGGCCTTCCAGGCCGCGGTCTTCACGCGCGACCTCGACACCGCGCGCGCCGCCGCCCACGCCCTGGATGCCTCCGCGGTGATGATCAACGACCACACCGCCTTCCGCGTCGACTGGATGCCGTTCGCCGGCCTGCGCCAGTCGGGCCTCGGCGTCGGCGGCATCCCCTACACCCTGCGCGACATGCAGATCCGAAAGCTGATCGTCACCGCGTGACTGGGGGTCGGGCCAGCGCAACCCACGGTTTTTGCGCAGTAGAGGTCCTTGTTTCGAGGGCTTCTCAGCCCTTCGAGGGCCATTTTTGGCGTTGAAGACTCGCGTTTGACGTGAAAGTCCGCCATTTCTCCCCTCCCCCGCAGGCAGGGAGGGAGATTTTTATCGTCGGGGTAGCGGGCCGCCATCACAGTTAACGTGAGAGAACACGGTGTGCGCGTCGGCGACCAACAGGGCGGAAGGCGTAGGGTGGGCCAAGCGCAGCGGGCCCACCATCTTGGCCGTGGCGGTTTGTGGTGGGCACACTTCGTTTTGCCCACCCTACGCCGGTTTCATGGTCGGGGTGGCACCGTGTCATCAGAGTTAGCGAAAAACCCTCCCCCGCAGGCGGGGAGGGGGTTCAGCCCTCGGGGCGGGCACTGGGGCATCAGGCGGTGACCTTGCTCACACCTGTCGCGGAACCCACGAGCATGATGTCGGCGGGACGGCGCGCGAACAGGCCGTTGGTCACGACGCCGGCGACGTGGTCGATTTCGCCCTCCAGTTCCACCGCGTTCATGATCCGCAGGCCGTGCACATCCAGGATCACGTTGCCGTTGTCCGTGCGGAAGTCTTCGCGCAGCACCGGGTTGCCGCCCATCGCGGCGAGGGTGCGTGCGACGTGGCTGCGGGCCATCGGGATCACCTCCACCGGCAGCGGAAAGGCACCAAGGTAGTCGACCTGCTTGGTCTCGTCGATCACGCAGATGAAGGTCTCCGACGCGGCGGCGACGATCTTCTCGCGCGTCAGCGCGCCGCCACCACCCTTGGTCAGGTGCAGGTGGTTCGTGGCCTCGTCCGCGCCATCCACGTAGATCGGGAGTGGCCCGGCGGCGTTCAGGTCGAGCACCTCGATGCCGTGGCTGCGCAACCGCCCGGCGCTGGCCTCGCTGGACGCGACCGCGCCGTCGATCCTGCCCTTCATCTTCGCCAGCGCGTCGATGAAGTGATTGGCGGTCGAGCCCGTGCCGACGCCGACGATCCAGCCGCTCTGCACGTATTCAAGGGCCGCTTCGGCGACGGCCTTCTTCATTTCGTCCTGTGTCATGTTTTTTCCGGAGGTGTTTGAAACCGTGTGAGGATACCCAGCGCCGGTGCGGGTGTCCAAGCGGTGCGCTCGAGGGTCGTCGATGTCGGGGCGCCGCCGCGCCGTGGTATCTTCCGCGCATGGCCTACCCCTATCTGGAAAAGATCCTGACTGCGTCCGTGTACGACGTGGCCCGGGAGACGCCGCTCGAGATGATGCCGACGCTGTCGCAGCGGATCGGCTCTTCGGTGTGGCTGAAGCGCGAGGATCTGCAGCCGGTGTTCTCGTTCAAGCTGCGCGGCGCCTACAACCGGATCGCGCAACTGACGGCGTCCGAGCGGGCTCGCGGCGTGATCGCGGCCTCGGCCGGCAACCATGCCCAGGGGGTCGCGCTGGCGGCCTCCAGGCTGGGCATCAAGGCGGTGATCGTGATGCCGGTCACGACGCCGCGGATCAAGGTGCAGGCCGTGCAGCGATTCGGGGGGCGCACCGTGCTCCACGGTGACTCCTTCGACGAGGCCTCCGCGCATGCGCTGACGCTGCAGGAGAAACACGGCTATGTCTTCATCCATCCCTTCGATGACCCGGCGGTGATTGCCGGACAGGGTACGGTGGCGATGGAGCTCCTGCGCCAGCACCCGGGGCCGCTGGACGCCGTGTTCGTCTGTGTCGGCGGTGGCGGCCTGCTGGCGGGAATGGCGACCTACATCAAGCGTCTGCGGCCCGAGATCCGGGTGATCGGCGTGGAGCCCGAGGACGCGCCGTCCATGTACGAGGCACTGCGCCGCAAGCGGCGCGTCGTGCTGGAACAGGTTGGCATCTTTGCCGACGGCGCGGCCGTGCGGCAGGTCGGCAAGGAGACCTTCCGGCTCGCGCGCAAGTTCGCCGACGAAATCCTGCTGGTCGATACCGACGAGATCTGTGCCGCGATCAAGGACATCTTCGACGACACGCGTGTGGTCGCGGAGCCCGCGGGCGCGCTCTCGGTGGCGGGCCTCAAGAAGTACGTGGAGCGCGAAGGTCTGCAGGGGGGGCGGTTCGGCGCGGTGCTGAGCGGCGCCAACATGAACTTCGACCGACTGCGGCACGTGGCGGAGCGCGCGGAGATCGGCGAGCGCAGGGAGGCGGTGTTCGCGGTCACCATTCCCGAGCAACCTGGCAGCTTCCGCAGGTTCTGCAGGGCGATCGGCAAGCGCGGCATCACCGAATTCAACTACCGCTACTCGGACGAGACCGACGCCCACGTCTTTGTCGGGCTGAAGCTGGAGCGCGGCGATGCCGAGAAGCAGGAGGTGCTGGAGCGGCTGAAGGCCGAGGGCTACCCGCTGCTCGATATGACGGACAACGAGGTTGCGAAGCTGCATCTGCGTCACATGGTGGGCGGCCACGCCAGTCACGTGAAGAACGAGAGCCTGTACCGTTTCGAGTTCCCGGAGCGGCCGGGGGCCCTGCTGCATTTCCTCACCCGCATGGGCGCGGACTGGAACATCAGCCTGTTCCACTACCGCAATCACGGCGCCGCCTATGGACGGGTGCTGGTGGGCATACAGGTGCCGGAATCCGACAGCGCGCGGTTCCGCGCCTTCCTGAAGGACATCGGGTACCCGTGGTGGGAGGAGACGGATAACCCGGCGTATCCGTTGTTCCTGCGCTGAGCCTGGCTGGCGCCCCATGGTGTGCATGGTGCCGGGCCTCGCCTCAGTGGGAGGCGGGCCGGCTCGGCAATCCGGCGCCGGGGAATACCGGCGAGGGGCTGTCCTCCCACGGCGGCCGTCCCGTCCCCCCTGTAGGAGCGGCTTCCAGCCGCGATGGCCCTGGGCACTCAAAGCCACGCCGCATCGCGGCTGAAAGCCGCTCCCACGACCCCCGTGGGAGGCGGGCCCGCTCGGCGATCCGGCATTCGATCACCGGGGGTCAGTGCGGCTTGGCTGCCAGGGCCTCATCGTTGTAGGCGGCGTCAATCGTGACGATGGTCTTTTCCACGAGACGGAAGCCCTCGACCGGGGCATCGTCCTTCATGTATTTCAGTCGCAGCGGTCCGATGGCCTTCACCGCCACCGCCCGCTCGAGTTCGGTGCCGGGGGAGTCGGCGCCGGCGCCGTCCATCAGCGCCGTGAGTATCTCCGCGACGATCGGGTCGCTGTGGCTGCCGTCGCGGGCCTTGTTCAGGGTCTCGGCGGCGTCGCCGTCGAGAAAGTCCCGCTCCATCTGATCGTCGAGGTAGTTCAGCAGTTGTTCCAGGGTCATGGGTTGGTCTCCTCCATGTCGGTCATGGGTTGGGGCCGGCTCCCTCCCCAGCCCATCCCCGCAGGGGGTGGAGGGGCTTGCTCTCTCCCGCAGACGAAGCCGGGGAGCGGAGGGCGGGATGCCGGGGGCAGAGCGGGGGGTGAGGGTTCGGCGGCGGGCCGTCGCTCGCGTCATCATCTTGCCAGCCAGTCGCGGTTGAGGTCGATGTCGCAGGCCTCTTCCACGCGCCTGAGATAGTAGAGCATGTCCACTGGCAGATTGATGCCATCGTGCATCTGCAGCGGGTACAGGTCGGCGGCGAGGAGACAGTCGGCGATGCTGAGGCGACCGACGTAGAAGCGCTCGCCGGCAAGGTGCCGGGCCAGATCCGGGAGACGCGACAGGCGGCTGAACTGATTGAAGCCGTCGTAGCGGTCGTTCGCGAGCTCCTCCAGCGTCATTCCGAAGCGGTGTCGAACGCCGGCCTTGAAGTCGTCGAGTGCCTCGGTGTCGTCGCCGATGCCATGGAAACCGGGAGCGAGCGGCGCGTAGAGTCGCTCCAGCACCGCGTCGACCCGGCTCCGCCAGTCCAGCAGCGCGGCCCAGGCGGCATCGTCGATCACCCGGTCGCGCAGGGGCGGCTCGCCTGGCAGCAGGCGGTCGATCTCCGCGAGCACGTCGATGCTGTTGGTGTGCAGCCTTCCGTCCGCCGAGCGCAGCACCGGAGATTGCCTGGCGATGCCGAGGTCGAAGAAGGTCTCGTCGTCGAACCAGTCAAGGGTCTTCAGATCCAGTGGCACCCGTTTCGCGCCAAAGGCGAGCCGCAGGCGCTGGGCCCTGGGGTCGTGGGCGAAGTGGTAGAGGGTATGCATGCGGTTCCGCGAGCGCGTTATCGCAGGCCTCGGGAGAGCGGCCCCCGTGGCAGCGGCCTCCGTGGGAGCGGCCTCTGGCGGCGATGAGGCCGTGCGGGATCGCGGCCAGAGGCCGCTCCCACGAGGAGCGCTCCCACGGAGGCCCCCCCTATGGGGGAGGTCGTCAGGGGGCGGGTGGTCATGGCTGGGGTCGGTGGGCGTGACCCAGGATGAAATCCCACTGCGACTCGGTGATCGGCATGATCGAAAGGCGGTTGCCGCGCCGTACCAGCGGGCAGTCCTCGAGCTCGGGCTGTTCCTTCAGCCAGGTCAGCGGAATCACCTCGTCGAACTTCTCTTCAAAGGCGACGTCCACGCGATACCAGCGGGGGTTGTCCGGATCGCTCTTGGGGTCGTAGTACGTGTGTTCGGGATCGAAGGCCGCGTCGTCCGGGTAGCCCTCCCGGTGGATGCGCATGATGCCGACGATGCCCGGCACCTTGGTGTTCGAGTGATAGAAGAAGGCGCGGTCTCCCTTCTTCATTTCGTCGCGCATCATGTTCCGCGCCTGGTAGTTGCGCACCCCCTCCCAGGGCTCCACGCCGACGCGTTCGAGGTCGTCGATGCCGAAGACATCGGGTTCCGATTTCAGCAGCCAGTAAGACATCGGGATTCCTTGCGAGCCTGTGGGGCGATGCCGGATGCGGCAGCGCCTTTGTACCAGAAAGCAGCGCCGGCCGGGCCGAAATCCGTGCCGGGCGGGCAGGAAATTGGGCCCTGGTCCCGGCTCGGATCTTGGTCTTTTGCGATGTGCGCCGGGCGGTGGGTGCGCTGCGCTTCACCCACCCTGCGACCCCGTTGCGACGCTCAGGGCACTAGCGCGCGCGGCGGAACCAGGACAGGCCGCCTTCGGTGATCACGCCGTCCAGTGGCACGTCCCAGGCCTGTCGCTCCAGTCGCGGGACCTGCTGGAAGGCGTGGGCAATGCCGATCAGCCGCGGACGCGGCGTCCCGACGAGGCGGCGCGGCGCGAAGTAGCGGTCGTAGTAGCCGCCGCCCATCCCGAGGCGGTGCCCGTTGGAATCGAAGGCCACCAGGGGCAGCAGCACGACGTCGAGTTCGCGGCGCCAGACGCGGGGCGCGCCCGGGCAGGGCTCTTGAATGCCGAAGGCGTTGTGGCAGAGACGATCTCCGGGAGACCAGGCCCGGAAATGCATGTGCCCCGGGCGGTGCCGCTCGAGCACTGGCATCGCGACACGGACGCCCAGCGTGGCCTGGCGTGCCAGCAGCCCGGTCAGATCGATTTCACCGCGGATTCCGAAATAGCCCGCCAGGGTCCGCGGGCCGAGGATGCGCAGGCAGCGCAGGGCGTGCCCGGCGATCGCGGCCGAGTTTGCGCGGAGTGTCGCGCTGGACAGGCGGGCACGCCTCCGGCGCATCTGCAGACGCGTCACAAGGGGCGCCTCGACCGGGACGGAGGGTGGGTGTTCGGGCATCAGGAAGGGGGGCGTGCACCGCGTTCGCCGTGGTGGCCTTCGACCTTGAACCAGCGGTTCAGGTGGGAGGAGGCTTCGGGTTTACAGGCTTTCCGCACGGGGCGGACATGCTCAACCACCCGAAAGCTCTACAGTCCCGTGGTTGACGATTAGGCTCAAGGGTACCACCCAGCCACTCACCAACGCCGCAGACGCACGCCCGAATTCATATTATGGGCCATTCGTGCCGTCGCGTGCAGTTTCCCCCAATTTTTTTTCCACCGCGTCTGCCAGTGCCTGCAGGCGATCCGGTGTCCGCACCTGGAGACGTTCCAGGTCGCGGCTGCATACCAGCATCTCGTGCGCGAGGTTCAGGGCCACCATCACCGCGATGCGGTCCACCCCGACCACCCGGCCGGCATCGCGAACGGTCCGCATGCGCTCGTCGAGCAGGTTGGCCGACGCGAAGAGATCGGCGCGTTCCTCGGGCGGACAGGCGATCTGGTACTCCTTGCCCAGGATGTTGACGCGTACGGGCTCTGCGGGTCGGTTCATTCGGGATGCTCCATGGTGCGCAGGCGGGCGATCATGCCCTCGACGCGGTGCCGGGCCTGTTCCGTGCGTTCCTTGGCGGCGGAGCGATCCGCACGCAACTGGCGGAGCTGCTCATGGAGCAGCCGGTTTTCCTCGTGCAGGGCCGAGCAGCGCTCCAGCAGGCGGGAGACCTGCGTCTCCAGCCGTTCGACGGCGGCGTCCACCCCGGCGGGCTTCGTGGTGTCCATTGCGTATTCGGCCCCCGATTCATGGCATTAGCAGAGGATAATGGTTCCGAGTCTAGGAGTGGCGACAGGCAAGCGTCAACTGAGCCGATCGCCGGAGCGTGGGGTTGATTGGCACCGAGGCGCCATCGAGAGATGATCTGCGGGCAAGAATGGCGCGTAATCTCGCCGATTCGGCGCCGGTGATGGTCGCTCTGAGGTCTGGCTTGCTGTGGGAGCGGCCTCCGTGGGGGCAGCCTCCGTGGGAGCGGCCTCTGGCCGCGATGGCCCTGCGCACCCAACACAACGCGGTATCGCGGCTGGAAGCCGCTCCCACGCCGAGGGAGGCGAGCCCTCTCGGCGATTCGGCGCCGGGGATGATTGCCCTTGGTGCCACCGCACGATCCGCGTCCTCCGATGTCACTGATGTCGGGCGGTTGCGGGGGTTGCGCTCCGCGGCCAAAATGAACGCGGCGGGAGTCCGCACTCCTCGGGGAATCATTATGAGCGACATTCCTCCACCCGGTCCCGATGCCACGATCGTCGAGTCGGTGGCGCACAATGGCAAGCCCTGTCGGGTGGTCGACAACACCGGGACCATCGAGCGCGCGGAACTGGAGCGGCTGCTGGCCGATCTGATCAGGGAACGCCACTTCGGCCTGCGCGCGCTCTCGGCGAAGGGAAGCAATTCGATCCGGCTGGGCGAGCCCGATTTCACGCACATGCAGTTCGGAGACCGCATCTACCGCATGTTGCTGTTCCCCTACGAAGCACGTCTGGAGACCTTCTGATGTCCGCATTGAAACCGGAAGCCGAGCGGCTGGACGCGTTGCTGCACTCGGCGGGTCTGGCCTGCGGCGCCTCCACGGCGCATGGCGTGCTGTCCGGCTGCCTGGTCGCGGATGACAGCCTTTCGGCGGCTCGACTCGCAAGGGCGCTCGGTGAGCGTCATCCGGCCCCCGGGCACGATGAGGCCGCGCTGCAGGCGGCGATCGAGGAAATCCGGCTGGACCTGCTGCGCGCGTTGAACGATCCGGATCTCGGCTTCGAGCCCCTGCTTTCGGAGGATGACGGTCTCGCGCAGCGCAGCCATTCCCTTGGCCAGTGGGTGGACGGATTCCTCGGCGGATTGGGTCAGACGCCCCGGCTCGGCGGACTCAAGCCGTCCCCCGAGGCGGCCGAGATCCTGCGCGACTTCGCCGAGATCGCCCGGCTCGACCCGGAACCGGAGGACAGCGAGGAGAACGAGGAGGCCTTTGCCGAACTCGGCGAATACGTGCGCGTGGGAGTGCTGCTGCTGGCCGAGGAGCTGGCCCCGGAGCGGCCCCGGCAGCCGATACCGCTGCAATGAAGGCGCCCGCGATCAGCCTGAAGGCCTTCGCCCGCCGCCGCGAGCGGCTGATGCACGCCATCGGCGGCGACGCAATCGCGGTGATACCGGCCGCGACCGAGAGCCTGCGCAACCGGGATGTCGAGTACCCCTTCCGCCAGGACAGCGATTTCCTGTACCTGACCGGCTTCCCGGAACCCGACGCGGTCGCGGTGCTGGTGCCCGGACGGGAGGCCGGGGAGTATGTGCTGTTCTGTCGTGACCGTGACCCGGACATGGAGACCTGGAACGGCCGTCGCGCCGGTCCGGACGGCGCAGTGGCCGACTACGGGGCCGACTGCGCCTTCCCGATCGGCGACATCGGCGAGATCCTGCCCGGGCTGATGGAGAACCGCAGGGCGCTGTGCGCGCCGTTCGGGCACACCGAGGCGATGGACCAGCGCCTGTTCGGGTGGGTGAAGCAGGTGCGGGCGAAGGCGCGCTCCGGCGTGCGGGCACCCACCGAATTCGTCGCGCTGGAGCACCACCTGCACGAGCAGCGCCTGTTCAAGCAGGCGGACGAGCTGCGCATGATGCGCCATGCCGCCCGGATCTCCAGCCAGGCCCACGTGCGTGCGATGCAGGCCTGTCGCCCGGGCATGGCCGAGTTCGAGATCGAGGCCGAGCTCCTGCACGAGTTCCGGCGTTACGGGACCGAGCCGGCGTACCACTCCATCGTCGGGGGGGGCGAGAACGGCTGCATCCTGCACTACGTAGAGAACCGGAGCCGCCTGAAGGCGGGGGACATGCTGCTGATCGACGCCGGATGCGAGCATGGCGGATACGCCTCGGACATCACCCGCAGTTTTCCGGTGTCGGGAGGTTTCGGACCCGCCCAGCGCGAGGTCCACGAGCTGGTCCTGGAGGCACAGGCCGCGGCCATTGCCAAGGCAGTGCCCGGCAACCACTGGAACGATCCCCACGACGCCGCGGTGGGTGTCCTCACCCGGGGCCTGAGGACGCTCGGGATACTCGCGGGCCGGCCGGCGGATCTGATCCGCAAGGAGGCCTACAAGCCCTACTACATGCACCGGACCGGCCACTGGCTGGGGCTGGACGTGCACGATGTCGGCGACTACCGGATCGGGGAGGTATGGCGACTGCTGGAGCCGGGCATGGTGATGACCGTCGAGCCCGGCCTCTATTTTGGTCCGCAGGCCCGGGCACCCAAGCGCTTTCGCGGGATTGGCATCCGCATCGAGGACGACGTCGCGGTGACCCGTTCCGGCAACGAAGTGCTGACCGAAGACTGCCCGAAGACCGTCGGCGAGATCGAGGCCTGCATGGCCGGGAGGATGGACCGGGCGGGAGCCGCCTGATGACGGCACGCAGGCGCAACTGCGACGTCGTGATCGTCGGCGGCGGGCCGGTTGGTGGCCTGCTGGCCTGCCTTCTGGCCCGTGGTGGTCTCGACGTGGCGCTGGCCGAGCGCGGGGCGGCGGACTCCGGCGACGGGGACGCGCGCGGGTACGCGCTCGCTGCCGGTACGGTCCGCCTGCTCGACGATGTCGGCTACTGGCAGCCGCTGGCACCGGAGGCCGAGCCGATCCTCGCGGTTCACGTGAGTCGTGAGGGCGGTTTCGGGAGCGTGGTGATGGATGCCGCGAGTCAGGGGGTTTCCGCTCTGGGACAGGTGGTGCCGGCCGCGCGCATCGGGGCGATGTTGGCGGAAGCGCTGGCGGCAACCGGTGTCGAGCGTCTGGATCAGACCCGGCTCGAGACCCTCGAGGCGGCGGGGGACGGGCGGCGCGAGGTGGTGCTCGCCGGCCCGGACGGACGCCATCGCCTTGCAGCCCGGCTCGTCGTGGCGGCCGACGGCACCGGATCGGCCACCCGGGCGGCGGCGGGGATCGAGGTGCGGCGGCGCCGGTATGCGGCCGACGCGCTGGTCTTCGATGTCCGGTCCACCCGGCCGCACGGCGGCAGGGCCTTTGAGCGTTTTACGCCAGAGGGTCCGCTGGCGTTGCTGCCGCAGCCCGGTGGCCGGCTCAATGTGGTGTGGGTCGCACCGCCCGAGACCTGCGATGAGCGGATCGCACTTTCCGATTCCGAGCGCATTGCGGCGCTGCAGGCCCGGTTCGGCTGGCGCCTCGGCCGGCTCCGCCCGGCCGGCCCCGCCGCGCGGTTCCCGCTGGAGCTTGTGCGGGCGCGGCGCCTGTACGACCAGCGGCTGGTACTGGCAGGGAATGCCGCGCATGGATTGCACCCGGTCGCGGGCCAGGGTCTGAACCTGTCTCTGCGTGACGTGGCGATCCTTGCCGGGCGCGTGTTGACCGCGCGTGACCCGGGGGCGCCCGAGGTGCTCGCGGCCTACGCGCAGGCGCGTAGCGGCGACATCGACCGGGTCGCCACGGTCACGGACCTCCTCGCGCGTGGCCTGCCAGTGGGTGAGAGGTTCGCGCCGCGGGCGCTGCGCAGGGGGATGCTGCTGCTCGACCGGATCGGCCCGTTGCGCCAGCTCTGGGCGGAACAGGCGATGGGCCTGCAGCCTCTGCCGCGGCGGATTCTGCGCGGGTTGCCGGCCGAGTCCCGGGA
The DNA here is from genome assembly GCA_011389655.1 of Thioalkalivibrio sp. Classification (GTDB taxonomy): domain Bacteria; phylum Pseudomonadota; class Gammaproteobacteria; order Ectothiorhodospirales; family Ectothiorhodospiraceae; genus Thioalkalivibrio. The sequence goes on along the minus strand of JAABTX010000014.1, from coordinate 10,805 downwards.
AGGCGGCACAGCCCCCACGGCCACCGAGCGAAGAGGGGAGGGCATATGAGCGGATCGGTCGAGGCCTTCGACGCGGTGGTGGTCGGGGGTGGCGCCGTCGGGGCCGCCACCGCACTGGGTCTCGCCCGTGCCGGGCAGCGGGTACTGTTGCTGGATCGGAGGCCGAAGCCGGTCTTCTCGGAAGAGGCTCCGGTCACCCGGGTGGCCACGCTGAATGCCGCGTCAATGCAACTGCTGACGGATCTCGGAGTGGCCGACAGGGTGCTGGCCCGTCGCGGACACCCCTTTCATCGCATGGACGTCTGGGACGCGAACAGCAGCGCTGAACTGCATTTCGACGCCGACGACCTCGGGCTTCCGGCCCTGGGATGGACGGTCGAGCACCTGGCGCTGGAAACCAGCCTGTGGGAGGCACTGGAGGCAGCCGGAGGCGCCGTGCTGCCGGAGACCGGCTGGCGCGCGCTCGACTGGTGGCCGGACCGGATCGATCTGCACCTCGAAGGCGGCCGGGTGCCGGGCGCGCGGCTGCTGATCGCCGCCGATGGCGCGGAATCCGCGCTGCGGACGCGGGTGGGGATCGCGGTGCGCCGAAATCCCTACCACATGACCGGCGTGGTCGCGACGGTGGCCACGCGCTTTCCGCACCAGGACACGGCCTGGCAGCGGTTCAACGGCGAGGAAATCCTGGCATTCCTGCCACTGGCGGACGGTCGCTGCTCCATCGTCTGGTCATTGCCGGAGTTCGAGGCCGAGCGGGTCCTGTCGCTGGACGATGAGGCCTTTGCGGAGTCGCTCAGGGACGCCTTCGGCGGACGGCTTGGCGACATCCTGTCGGTGTCTCCCCGCGCCGACTGGCCGCTGGTGGGACGCCAGGCTCGGGATTATGTCAGCGGCCGTCTGGTGCTGGTCGGTGACGCCGCGCATACCATCCATCCGCTGGCGGGCCAGGGTCTGAACCTGGGTCTCGCGGACGTTCGGGCGCTGCTCGACGCGGTTCCCTCCGGTACCGGTGCGGACCCCGCGGATGCGGCGGCGCTTCGAGCCTACACGCGTAGGCGGCGCCTGGACAACGAGCTGATGCTGCGTTCGATGGAGGGTCTCCGCTGGCTGTTCGGTTCGTCGCAGCCGTCCGTGGCCTGGGCACGCGAGTTCGGGGTGGGTCGGGTGGACCGCCACCGGGCGTTGAAGCGCTTCTTCGCGTTGCGGGCCCTGGGAGGTGGGCTGGCGCCGGTCGGCTGACGGGCGCGCGGGCGCCACCTTGCAAGACCCATTGCATGAACTTCCAGGGCCAACCCTTCGATAGAGGGTCAGCCTTCTTATGCACATGCAGGCCGGTCCCGGTCGCGTTGTTTGATGGCCTGGGTCAAGAGGCTTGTCCGGTATATTAGAAAAATATAAAAAACGAGACAAAACAACAACTTGACATTTGCGGCTAAAAAATAGCCAGTTTGTTCCGGCGACAATGGGGGCAGGCCCTGTGGGCCATTGACGACAAACCGTCCACAGAGTTATCCACAGGCTTTGTGGAAAAATGACAGTCGGGTTTCAGTGTCAGTCATTTAGCGAGAAAAGCTGCGAAGGGTTGAGACCAAAATGGTCCAATCACACATTACCTGACGGCAGGGCATTTTACGTCGCATACGGCTTGGGCTAGACTTGGCATCCTGCCGGTGGTGGACCGCGGTCTGTCACCACACCGACCTGGAAGAGTGCCGCTCACGGACGTGGGCGGCCGCCGAAGGCGCAACGTCCGCCCGGAATCGCTCAGGCCACCCGGACCGGGACGGTGATCAAGGCAGACTCTGGAGAGCGGCCGTGTACGGCCCACCGAAGGGGGCGTTGATCGCAACGCAAACTCTCAGGTTTCAGGACAGAGGGGCGGCCGGTGCAACTGCGCGCTGGCCGCCCTTTTCGTTGAGCTCTGCCAGGGAGGTTCCGGATGACGCTGAAGACCACGCCCCTTCATGCCGCGCACCAGAGGGCCGATGCGCGCCTGGTCGACTTCGCCGGCTGGGAGATGCCCCTGCACTACGGATCCCAGATCGATGAACACCACGCGGTCCGCATCGGCGCCGGCGTCTTCGACGTCTCGCACATGCAGGTGGTGGATGTTTGCGGCGGGCAGGCCCAGGCCCTGCTGCGCCGGCTGCTGGCGAATGATGTCGCGAAGCTGCGTACGCCGGGAGGCGCGCTGTACAGCTGCATGCTGAATGCGGACGGCGGGGTGGTGGATGACCTGATCGTCTACTTCAGGGGTGACGAGGGGTACCGGATGGTGGTGAACGCGGCCACCGCGGAGAGCGACATCGCCCACATGCGCGCAGTTGCCAGGGGACTGGATGCCTCCGTGGCGCCCCGGCCGGAACTGGCCCTGCTCGCGGTACAGGGGCCCGAGGCGGTGGCCAAGGTCGCCCCGTTGCTCCCGGGCCGGCTGCGCACGGCGGGCGAATTGCGACCCTTTCACGCGGTCTGGGGTGAGGAGTGGATGGCGGCCCGGACCGGTTACACCGGCGAGGACGGTTTCGAGATCATGCTGCCCGCCGAGCGGGCGGAGGGCTTCTGGGACGCATTGCTCCGATCCGGGACGCGACCGATCGGTCTCGGTGCGCGCGACACGCTCCGGCTGGAAGCGGGCATGAACCTCTACGGCACCGACATGGACGAATCGACCACGCCGCTGGTGTCGAATCTGGGCTGGACCGTGGCCTGGGAGCCGCCAGAGCGCGACTTCATCGGGCGCGCCGCGCTGGAGCGGCAGCGCGCCGAGGGTGTGCCCGCGCAGCTGGTCGGGCTGGTGCTCGGGGGCCGCGGCGTGCTGCGCGGCGGTACCCGGATCGAGACACCCGCCGGCGACGGCACCGTGACCTCGGGCAGCTTCGCGCCCACCCTCGGCGTCTCCATCGCGCTGGCCCGCATCCCGGCGGCCTCGGAAGCGCCCGAGTTGACCGCGCACCTGCGCGGGCGAACGATGCCCGTGCGCCGCGTGAAGCCGCCATTCGTGCGCCACGGGAAATCGCTGCTGGACTGAGCCCGGACCTGCAGTACCGCAGGCGACCCTGGCCGAGCGTGAACACCGACTTTGACAACGAGCTGCGTTAGAGGAAACAGCACATGAGCGAAACACCGCAGGATCTGAGGTACAGCGAGAGCCACGAGTGGGTGCGGGAGGAATCCGACGGTTCGGTCACCGTGGGGATTACCGGCCATGCCCAGGAGCTGCTGGGTGATCTGGTCTTCGTGGAGACACCGGAGCCGGGGAGCGCGGCCAGCGCCGGCGAGGCCTGTGCCACCGTCGAATCGGTGAAGGCGGCCTCGGACGTGTATGCGCCGGTGTCCGGGGAGGTCGTCGCCGTGAACGAGGGTCTGGCCGACGCCCCGGAACTCGTGAACGAGTCGCCCTATGGCGATGGCTGGCTGTTCCGCATCCAGCCGTCCGACACCACGCAACTCGACGCGCTGATGGACGCCGACGCGTATTCCGCGAAGGTGGCCAGCGAATCCTGAGCCCGCACCGGGGGCTGCCGTGGCGCGGGGCGGAATCGCCGCGCGCACCAGGCGTCCATCGCATGCCCGTGCCCGCAAGCGGGCGCGGGGGCTGACTGCGCGAAGTTGAATGTTGACACCAAGTCCTGAGAGGCAAGCGATGCCCTTCATTCCGCACACCGAAGACGACATCCGCGACATGCTGCAGCAGATCGGCGCGGGATCCATCGAGGACCTGTTCGAGGAGATCCCGGCGGATCTGCGGGCGCCGCCGCTATCGGGCATCCCGGAAGGCCTGCCCGAGATGGAGGTGACGCGGCTGATGCAGGAACGCGCGGCGCGTGACGGTGCGCCCCTGAACTTCATCGGTGCAGGCGCCTACGAGCACCACATCCCGGCAGCGGTGTGGCAGATCGCCACGCGCGGGGAGTTCTACAGCGCCTATACCCCCTACCAGGCCGAGGCCTCGCAGGGGACGCTGCAGCTCATCTACGAATACCAGACCATGATCACGCGCCTGACCGGTATGGAGGTCTCCAACGCGTCCCTGTACGACGGCGCCTCCGCGCTGGCGGAGGCGGTGCTGATGGCGGTACGCATCAACCGCCGGTCGAAGAGCAACCGCATCCTGGTGCCCGGGGCCCTGCACCCCGCCTATCGCGCAACGGTCCGCAGCATCGTCAGCAATCAGGACATCGAGCTGGTCGAGCTCCCCTGGGACGAGCGCCTGGGATCCATCGATGCGAACGGCCTGGAGGCCTACGATGAGCACGACATCACCGCGCTGGTCGTCGCGCAGCCGAACTTTTTCGGGGTGCTCGAGGACGTGGATGCGCTGACGCGCTGGGCTGAGGCGCGCGGCGTGCCGGTGATCGCGGTGGTGAACCCGGTGTCACTCGCGCTGCTGAAGCCACCCAGCGAATGGGGGGACCGTGGCGCCGACATCGCGGTCGGCGAGGGGCAGCCCCTGGGCGCCCCGCTCTCCGGCGGTGGGCCGTATTTCGGATTCATGACCACGCGCCGCGAGCACATTCGCCAGATGCCCGGTCGTATCGTCGGGCGGGCCGAGGACGCTGACGGGCGACCAGGCTTTGTGCTGACCCTCCAGGCACGTGAGCAGCACATCCGGCGTTCCAAGGCGACCTCCAACATCTGCACCAACCAGGGGCTAGTGGTGACCGCCGCCACCATCCACATGGCGCTGCTTGGGGATGCCGGGCTGAAGCGGGTCGCGGAGGCCTGCTGGCACAACACGCACCAGCTCGCGGCGCGGCTGTCGAGGGCAGGCATCCAGCCGCGCTTCGCGGGGGATCACTTCCACGAGATGGCCTTCGATTTCGGGCCGGATGCGCAGGCCCGCCTGGCACGGATGTCGCGCGCGGGTGTGCTCGCAGGCCACCCGCTGGCGGCCGAGTATCCGGACCTGGCGAACTGCGTGCTGGCCTGTGCGACCGAGACCAAGACCGCAGGCGACCTGGACCGCTATGTCAAGGCGCTGGCCTGAGGCCGCGCCCGGTCTTCCATTTCTGTCCCATTTCACCCAAAAGGAGAATCGCGATGGCCGAAATCACCCTGCAGGGCAATCCCATCCACACCAACGGTGACCTCCCGGCGGTGGGCTCGACCGCTCCGGACCTCAGGCTCACGAACAACGACCTGAACGACGTCGGACTCGAGGACTTCGCGGGCAAGCGCAAGATCATCTCCATCGTTCCCAGCCTCGATACCGGCGTCTGCGCGCAATCGACGAAGAAGTTCAACGAACTCGTCGCCCGGCACGACGACGTCGTCGTGCTGGTGGTCTCCGCGGACCTGCCCTTCGCCCAGGCCCGCTTCTGCGGCGCCGAGGGCGTCGACCGGGTCCACACCCTGTCACTGATGCGCTCGAGGGACTTCGCAAAGGACTACGGCGTGCTGGTGCAGGATGGCCCGCTGGCCGGAGTCACCGCCCGCGCTGTCGTGGTGCTGGATGCCGGCAACAAGGTCCTTTACACGGAGCTGGTTCCGGAGATCGGCCAGGAACCCGACTACGACGCGGCCTTTGCCGCACTCGACTGAATCCGTTCTGCACCGGCAGCCGCCGGTGACGTCCGGAGGCTTCAACAGGGGAGCACGAAATGACCCGAGATGAACACAGCCTGATCTTCGATCGTTCACGCCCGGGACGGTCCGCGACCGCGCAGGCGCCCGGCCCGGCCCACGATGCGGCCGGCATCCCGGATTCTCTTAGGCGTCGTGCCGACCCGGAACTGCCGGCGGCATCGGAACTCGACGTGGTGCGCCACTACACCCGGCTGTCGCAGAAGAACTTCTCCATCGACACGCAGTTCTACCCGCTGGGTTCCTGCACGATGAAGTACAACCCCCGGGCCTGTAACACCCTGGCGATGCTGCCCGGTTTTCTGAACCGGCATCCGCTGGCCCCGGCCGAGCACAGCCAGGGTTATCTGGAGACCATGTTCGAGCTGCAGGAGATGCTGCGCGAGGTCACGGGCATGAGCGGCGTGTCGCTGACGCCGATGGCCGGGGCGCAGGGGGAATTCGCCGGGGTGGCAATGATCCGTGCCTACCACCGGGCGCGTGGCGACGACGAACGCCGGGAGATCATCGTGCCCGATGCGGCCCACGGCACCAATCCGGCGACCGCGATCATGTGCGGCTACCAGGTGCGGGAGATCCCGACGGATGCCAGTGGCGACGTGGACCTCGAGGCCCTGAGGGCGGCCGTGGGACCGCAGACGGCTGGCATCATGCTGACCAACCCCTCCACGGTCGGCGTGTTCGAGCGGCACATTGGCGAGATCGCGGCGATCGTGCACGAGGCCGGCGGGTTGCTCTACTACGACGGAGCCAACCTGAACGCGATCCTGGGCAAGGTGCGCCCGGGCGACATGGGCTTCGACGTAATCCACATGAACCTGCACAAGACCTTCTCGACCCCGCACGGCGGAGGTGGACCGGGTGCGGGAGCGGTCGGCGTGAGCAGGCGCCTGCTGCCGTTCCTGCCGGTGCCGGTGGTGGTCAGGGAGGACTCGGGAGTGTATCGGCACGCCGCGGAGAGCGACCTGCCCCAGACGATCGGCCGCCTGTCCGCCTTCGCGGGCAACGCCGGGGTGCTGCTGCGTGCCTACGTCTACATGCGCATGCTCGGGCGCGAGGGCATGACCCGTGTCGCCGAGTTCTCGACCCTCAACGCGAACTACCTGCAGGCCGAGCTGCGGCACGCGGGCTTTGATCTGGCCTTCCCCGAACGCCGGGCCACCCACGAGTTCATCGTGACGCTGAAGCGGCAGGCGAAGGAGACCGGGCTGACCGCAATGGACATCGCGAAGCGTCTGCTCGATCATGGCTACCATGCCCCGACCACCTATTTCCCGCTGCTGGTCCCCGAGTGCCTGCTGATCGAGCCGACCGAGACCGAGTCGAAGGAGACACTGGACGGCTTCGTGGCGGCGATGGCCTCGATACTCGAGGAGTCGCAGCGGGACATCGACACCGTGAAGAGCGCCCCGCACCGGCTGCCAAACCGTCGCTTCGACGAGGTCACTGCCGCGAAACGCCTGGATGTGATCTACCGGCCGGAGACCGCGTTCTGATCGCGGCCGGAGGCCGCCCGGGGTGGTCGTGGGAGCGGCTTCCAGCCGCCGTGGGAGCGGCTTCCAGCCGCGATCCGGCGAGTGGTCGTGGGAGCGGCTTCCAGCCGCGATCGGCCAGCCTGACGCTACCTGATCGCGGCCGGAGGCCGCTCCTACAAGGGCCGGGGCTGACGCTGCAGGAGACCGCCCTTCCCCGGCGCCGGCGCGCCTGTGTTCAGCCCTCCCGTGGCGCGAGACAGGCGACGAGCTCATCGGCGAGCCCGCGCATCAGGTCGAACCAGGCATCCGGACCCGGCTCCAGGTCGGTCCCGAGTGGATCCAGCTCGCCCAGACGGGTCGCGTGACCCTCGACCAGCATCTGTGCGAGTGCCGGTCGGAACTGGGGCTCGGTAAAGAGGCAGACGACGTCGTCGGCGCTCATCCGGTTACGGAGTTCCACGATGCGTCCGGCACCCGGTTGCACCGCGGGATCGATGGTAATGGAACCGGCGGCATGCAGGTCGTAGGCCTGTTCGAAGTGCTGGTAGGCGTCATGGAACACGAGGAACGGGCGATCCTGGACCGGCTCCAGTTGGCGGGCGAGTTCCTCGTCCAGCGCGTCGATGCGCTCGAGCAGGGCGTCCCGATTGCGCGCATAGGCCTCGGCGTGCTCCGGGTCCCACTGCGCGAGCTCTTCGGTCAGGCCGGAGGCAATGCGGCGGGCGTTCTCGGGGGACAGCCAGACATGCGTATCCGGCTCGCTGTGCCCGTTCCCGTGGTCATGCCCGTTTCCATGCTCGTGTCCGTGGCTGTCGTCATGTCCGTGATCGTGACCGTCGTCGGGCCCGTTCCCGTGGGCGTGATCGTGGCCGTGATGGGGTTCATGGCCGTCGTCATGGCCGTGGTCGTGCCCGTGGCCATGCGTTTCCCAGACGCCTCCCTCCCGCCCCGGGAGTTCTTGCAGGTGCAGGTCCTCCAGCAGGCTGATCACCTGGCGGCCCTCTCGTGGCTCCGCCAGGGTACGGCGCAGGAAGGTCTCGAGTTCGGGGCCGACCCAGATCACCAGATCCGCGTCCTGCAGCAGGCGCGCCTCGGACGGACGCATTGCGTAGCCGTGGGGGGAGGCCGTGGTCGGCAGCAGGAGCTCGGTCTCGTGGATGCCCTCGACGAGGCCCGCCACGAGGCTGTGGACCGGTAGAATGGTCGCTACCACCGAACGGGGTTCAGCCTGCGTCGGTGTAGCCACCAGCGCGGCACCGAGCAGGAGCGAAGTGGCGAAGAACTTGATGTTCCGCATGAGCGTCGGGTCTCCTTGAACGGGGATGGGGACGGCCGGAGCCTTGGGTGCGACGATTGCAGCAGGGACGTTATACTATATCGAAATGACCGAAGCCAACCGTGAAAGACGCGCCAGGGGCCGGACGGCCGATCCGGTCCTGATCGAGGCCAGCGATCTGGGACTTGTGCGCAATGGCCGCACGATCCTTGACGGCGTGTCCCTGTCGATTCGCCGCGGTCAGGTCGTGGTGGTCATCGGGCCCAACGGAGCCGGCAAGACCAGCCTGCTGCGCGTGCTGCTCGGTCTCTGGGAGCCTTCCAGTGGGCAGCTTTACCGGGGGCGGCGTCTGCGGGTCGGGTACATGCCGCAGCGGATCCAGGTGGACCCGATCCTGCCGCTGTCGGTGCGGCGTTTCCTCACCCTGCGGCATCGCGCCCCGCTGCCGCGCCTGCGCGAAGGCCTGCGGCAGGTGGGGGTGCCGCATCTGCTGGACGCACCGATCCAGACCCTTTCCGGGGGGGAGATGCAGCGGGTGCTGCTCGCCCGCGCACTGCTAGGCGAACCGGACCTGCTGGTGCTGGACGAACCGGCGCAGGGTGTCGACGTGGCGGGGCAGGGCGAGGTCTTCAACCTGATCGACCGGTTGCGCAGGGATACGGGCTGCGGTGTGCTGATGGTGTCGCACGAACTGCACCTGGTGATGGCCGCAGCCGACGTGGTGATGTGCATCAATCAGCACGTCTGCTGTACGGGCCGGCCGGAGGAGGTCAGCCGGCACCCCGAGTACCAGCAGCTGTTCCCCGATGCCGGGCTGCACGGGATCGGCGTGTACACCCATCACCACAACCATGTCCACGACCTGACCGGCGAGGTGAAACCGGTCGGAGAGGCCACGGAGAACAGCGACGATGCTCGATGATTTCGTGATCCGGGCGGTCCTCGCCGGCCTGATGGTGGCGGTGGTCGCGGGGCCGCTGGGGGCCTTTGTGGTCTGGCGGCGGATGGCCTATTTCGGGGACACGGTGTCGCACTCGGCCCTGCTCGGTGTAGCCCTCGGATTCCTGCTCGGACTGAACCTCAACCTGCTGGTTACCGTGGTCTGCGTGACGGTGGCAGTACTCCTGGTCTTCCTGCAGCGCCGCCAGGAACTGGCCTCCGACACGCTGCTGGGCATCCTCGCGCACAGCGCGCTGTCGCTCGGGATGGTAGCGGTGGCCTTCGTCGAGGGGCTGCGGGTCGACCTGATGGCCTATCTCTTCGGGGACATTCTCGCGGTGACCCGCGGCGATCTTGCAGCGATCGCGATCGGCGGGCTGCTCGCGCTGGTGTTGCTGACGATCCTCTGGCGCCCGCTGCTGGCCATCACCGTGCATGAGGAGATCGCACGCGTGGAGGGCGTGCCGGTCCTGCCGGTGCGGCTCGGGCTGATGCTGCTGATCGCCGTGGTGATCGCGAGCGCGATGCAGGTGGTGGGCGTGCTGCTGATCACCGCGCTGATGATCATTCCGGCGGCCACCGCACGCCGCTTCGCGCGTACGCCCGAGGAGATGGGTCTGCTGGCCGCCGGCTTCGGGGTGCTGGCCGTGCTGCTGGGTATCTGGGGGTCATTCAGTCACGACACGCCGACCGGACCCAGCATCGTGGTGGCCGCGATGCTGGTGTTCGTGGTGTTGCAATTCCTGCCGTTCTCCCGAAGCCACCACCCACAGGCGCCGCCGCCCGAGTGAGCCCGGGCCAGCGCGTCACTTGTCCCCGACCAGTTCCCGGAACGGGTCCCCGGGCGGTGCGGCGTCGCGCAGCCACTCGCGCACGGTCGGGCCGAAGTCGAGATCGTCGTGGCGGATATGGTCAACCACCCAGGGACCCAGCGCATCCACGATCTCCTCGGCCTCCGGGGCAGAGGCGGTCTGCAGCCGCGTGCGGTAATCGCGCAGCCGATCGAGGATGCTGCCGTGCGTCTCGCTGTGGTCCTCGAGCCCCGCGAACTGGATCATCTCCAGCACCTTTTCCTCGAACTCGAAGTGATCCCGCAGGCACGCGATCAGCGCATCCATTGCCGCCACGAGTTCATTGGTGTCGTCCGCTGTCGCGGCCTCGTGCAGGCGGTTTACATGTTCGAGCATCACCCGGTGCTGGGCATCGAGTTCCGGGATTCCGGTGTCCAGATCGTCGGACCAGGCCAGGTAAGGCATAGGCACCTCCTTCGGGCGACCGCGCGGACCGACGGGGCCGGTCTCGTTACAGGCGCAGATTAGAATATAGCGCGATGCGCCGTCATCCGGGCGGGATGTGCCGGGAGGGTCGCCCGGGGGTTGGCCTCCTGCAGCATCAGCCCCGGCCCCTGTAGGAGCGGCTTCCAGCCGCGATGGCTCCAGGCCCCACGGCAACGCCGCATCGCGGCTGGAAGCCGCTCCTACCAGGGCCGTTTGCATCGCGGCTGGAAGCCGCTCCTACGAGGGCCGTTTGCA
>JAABTX010000126.1 GCA_011389655.1 Thioalkalivibrio sp. | reverse complement strand
GCAGCGGGCCCACGATCCCGGCCGTGTCGCTCGGTGGTGGGCACACTGCGTTTTGCCCACCCTACGGTCATCTCTGAGCTGGCGGCACCGCGGTGTAGGGTGGGCCAGGCGCAGCGGGCCCACGATCCCGGCCGTGTCGCTCGGTGGTGGGCACACTGCGTTTTGCCCACCCTACGGTCATCTCTGATGGATGTCGGATCGGGTGCCGGCGATGAAGGCGTCCAGCAGGTCGTGGAGGGCCCCGTGCATCGCCGGGTAGGCGGCCCGCTCGGCGCGCAGACGGGTCGCTTGCTGCATCCAGCGGCCGGGGATCAGGTAGTCGGCATCGTGGGTGCAGCAGGCGTCGACCCACTGCGGCGTGGCTTCCAGGTGGCACTGCAGCCCCAGGCCGAGACCGTCGGCGGTGACGAAGACCTGGTTGCGGCAGGCCTGGCTCGAGGCGAGGAGTGCGGCGTCCTCGGGCAACTCGAAGGTGTCACCGTGCCAGTGACACACCAGTAGCTCCGGGGGCAGCGGCAGCGCGGCAGCGACCCGCCGGATCGGCCAGAAGCCGACCTCGCGCTCGCGGCCCGGGAAGACCTCTGCACCGAGGGCATGCGCAAGCTGCTGCGCACCGAGGCAGATGCCCAGCATGGGCCTGCCGGACGCGAGCGCACCGCGGATCAACTGCCGCTCGGGTTCCAGCCACGGGTGGGCCGCTCCGTCATGCACACTCATGCCGCCGCCGAGCACGATCAGCCCGTCGAAATCCTCCAGCGCAGGCAGCACCGGTTCCGCGTACAGCGGCCAGATCCTGGTGTCGTGGCCCCGCCCGTCGGTCCAGTCGAGCAGCGCGGCAGGGCCCTCGTGGGCAACGTGCTGGAGGATCGCAAGGTGCAAGCGGCTATTCCCCCGATTCAGCGACCGGGCCGGCGCACCCGGAGCTGACGGGGGCCGCGGGTTCAGTCGCCGATCTCATGGTGTTCCAGCGGATAGCCGCGCTCCCGGAAGAAGCGGTAGCGCTCGCGGCCCCGGGACCGCGCGGCCTCATCGCCCCCGACGAGGTCGGCGATGCGCTGAAAGCGCCCGAAATACCCGGGTATCGCCCCGGCGAGGTTGATCAGCACGTCGCAGCGTTCGCGGGGCGACGCGGCCTCGTGCAGGGTCACGGGGCTGTCGGGATGGTCCACATCCGTACTGTGGGGCAGGAAGGCCGTGTCCTCGAAGGTCCACAGCAGCCGGTCCAGCTCCTGCGTGGTCTGGGCATCGGGGGTATGGATGTGCACGCGCTGGCCAAGGCCGTGTGCCTTGCGCGCGAGGCGGCAGGCGAAGCGCAGGCGGGCGCTGTCCTCCGCGCTCGCCAGCAGGTAGAAGGTGACGCGGGTCACGCGGGCGCCGTCGGCTTCGGTGCGCGCGCTCAGCGGCCGACCTGATCCAGCAGGTAACGCACCAGCAACGGCACCGGGCGGCCCGTCGCCCCCTTCTCCTTGCCGCTCTTCCAGGCGATACCCGCGATGTCCAGATGCGCCCAGCGATATTTCTCGGCGAAGCGGGACAGGAAGCAGGCAGCCGTGATCGTCCCGGCCGGTCGTCCACCGATGTTCGCCATGTCCGCAAAATTGCTCTTCAGCTGCTCCTGGTATTCATCCCAGAGCGGCAGTTCCCAGGCGCGGTCGTAGGTCGCGCTCCCGGCCGCCTTCAGCGACTGCACCAGTTCATCGTCGTTGCCCAGTACCGCGCTCGCCTGATGACCCAGGGCGATGATGCAGGCGCCGGTCAGGGTCGCGATATCGATCACCGCCTTCGGCTTGAAGCGTTCGACCCAGGTCAGGGCGTCGCAGAGCACCAGCCGGCCCTCGGCATCGGTGTTCAGGATCTCCACCGTCTGGCCGGACAGGGTGGTGATGATGTCACCCGGCCGACAGGCGCGACCGTCCGGCATGTTCTCGGCGCTGGTGACCACCCCGATCACGTTCAGCGGCAGCTTCAGCTCGCAGACCGCGGTCATCACGCCGAGCACCGTCGCCGCACCGCACATGTCGTACTTCATCTCGTCCATCGCCTCGCCCGGCTTCAGGGAGATCCCGCCGGTATCGAAGGTGATGCCCTTGCCGACCAGCACGATCGGGGCCTCGTCCTTTCCTGCCCCGCTGTATTCGAGCGCGATCAGCCGCGGCGGACGCTCCGATCCCTGGCCGACCGCAAGGATGGCGTTCGCGCCCAGCTTCTTCAGCTCCTTCTCGTCGAGCACGGTGGCCTTCAGCTTCTTGTGCTGGCCCGCGAGTTCGCGGGCCGCCTCGGCCAGGGCCTCCGGGTGGATCACGTTCGGCGGGGCGTTGCCGAGGTCACGGGTGTGGTTCGCTCCGGCCAGGATGGCCTCGGCCTCCGCGCAGGCGCGTTCGGCCTCCGCCACCTGCTCCTCCGTCACGCACAACACCACGTGCTTCAGCCGGACCGGCTTCACATCTTCCTTGCCCTTGTACTCCGTGTAACGGTAGCCCGCGTCCCCGATCGCGAAGACCAGGGTCTGGACCAGCCAGCCCACGTTCTCTTGCAGCGGCAGCAGGTCTTCGACGGCAATGGCGATGGTGTTCGCCGGACGCTCCACCACCAGTCCGGCCAGCGCCTTGCAGGCCTTGCGCACGGCCTTCGCGGCAAAGTCCTTCTTTGGACCCAGCCCCACCAGCACCGTGGCGGCGGCACCCTTTGCCGGCGCCGGGATCAACAGCGTGGTGCCCGCTTCGCCGTCGAGCTCTCCGGCCTTCACCACATCGGACACCCGGCCCTGCAGGGCCTCGTCCAGACCCGCGGCGTGGAGACCCAGCTTGCGTTTCTGAAACAGCCCGACTGCGCGCAGGCCTGCCTTGGGTTTGTCGATCGGGGACGTCGTGACCGAGAATCGCATCCGGAAACCTCGCGGGACGGAACGGGAATTGGGCGTTAATCTTAGCAGTGTGCGCAGCGCGGCAATCAAGGCAGCTCAGCCAGTCCGGTTTCGGACGACGGATCACCAGCGGTGTGCCCGCCGGTTGGTCGCGTGATGCGCATCGGGATCATCGAGCGTTTCCTGGCGCGGGACTTCGTCGTCAACCAGGCCGCGGTCACCGCGGTCCTGCTGCTGGTGATCATCGGCGGAGTGCTCGGCCGCACGCTGGGCGACATCGCCGAGGGCCGGCTGCCACTCGATGTGCTGCCAACCCTGGTCGCCTTCGGTTCCTTCAAGGGGCTGATCCTGTTCTGGCCCGTTGCCCTGTTCCTTGCCTTCCTGCTGGTGCTTGGCCGCCTGCAGCGGGACAGCGAGCTGGTCGCGATGCAGGCCGGGGGCGTCTCCTTCGCCCGGATCTACCGGGCCATCTTCCTGGTCGCGGTGCCCTCCGCGCTGATCCTGCTGTTCCTGATGTCCTACGCGGTACCGCGTGTGGAACTTCTGGTGGACGAGCTGCGCGACCAGGCGGACCGGCGTTCCGACCTGGTCGGCGTCACGCCGGGACGCTTTCTGCGCTCGCGCGTGGGCGATCAGGTCTTCTTTGCCGAGCGGCTGAGCGCCGATCGCGAGGCCTTGCTGAATGTATTCATCTTCGACGACCGTGATGGCACGGCCGAGGTCACGGTCGCGGCGCGTGCCATCGCGGACGTCAGTGGAGATGCCCGCTACCTGGTGCTGGAGGACGGGTACCGTTATGTGGGGGAACCGGGAGCGGCCGCGTTCCAGCTGCTCTCCTTCGACCAGGCCCGCATGGCGGTGCCGGACCCGGACCTGGTGCAGCCCCGGCGCAGCCTCGAAGCGCTGCCATTCGCGGAACTCTGGGAGATGCGGGATCGCCCGCGCTACCGGGCGGAGATCGAATGGCGACTGGCCCTGCCGATGTCGGTACTGATGCTGGCGCTGATCGCCCTGCCGCTCGGACTTGCACCGCCGCGCAGCGGCCGCTATGCACGCCTGCCGCTCGCCATCCTGGTCTACGCGATCTATGCCAACTTCCTGGTCATGGGCAAGTCGTGGCTGGAGGCCGGCCAGCTGCCGGGCTGGCTCGGTCTGTGGTGGGCCCACCTGATCCCGCTGTCCGTGTGGCTGGTGCTGTCCTGGCGCAGCGGTATGTGGAACGGCATGATGCATTCGCTCGCGAGGCGCCCGGCATGACAACGGTCCTTGGCCGCTATGTGATCGCCCATGTGCTGGCCGGCACGCTGCTGGCCCTGCTGTTGCTGGTCGCGCTGGACGCGGTGTTCGCGATGATCGCGGAACTCGGCGACGTCGGTCGCGGCGGTTACGGGATCTGGGAGGCCGCCGCCTACGTGCTGCTGACGCTGCCGCGGCGAATCTACGAGATGGTGCCCACGGCGGCCCTGCTGGGCGGTCTGCTCTGGCTGGGAAACCTTGCCGCCAACAGCGAGCTGACGGCGATGCGCTCGGCCGGGGTGACACTCGGACGCCTGGTCTTCTGGGTGCTTCAGGGCGGGTTGATCGTGGTGCTCGGCATGGTCGCGCTGGGTGAACTCGTGGCGCCGGGCGCCGAGGCCCGCGGACAGAACCTGAAGACCTTTGCCTTCGACGAGCGGCTGAGCGTCAGCCGCATCGGGCTCTGGGCCCGGGACGGAAACCGGATCGTGCACGCCGATGCGGTCCTGCCCGGTGATCGTCTGGCGGACGTCCGGGTCATCGAAATCGGCCCGGATGGCCAGGTCACCGCGATCACCGAGGCCCGGCGAGCCAGCTTCGACGATGGCGCGTGGACTCTCTCCGGGGTCCGGCGCTCCCGGCTATCCGATGCCGGGGTTCAGGCCGAGAGGGTGGACGAGGAGCGGGTCGAACGGCTTCTGTCACCGGAGTACCTGGGCGTTCTGGTGGTCGAACCACGCCAGATGGCGGCCCTCGACCTGCTCGCCTACATCAGTTATCTCCGCGAGAACCGGCTGGATTCGGGGCCCTACGAGGTGGCGTTCTGGCAGCGTCTGACCATGCCGGCCAGCACCTGGGTGATGCTGTTGCTGGCGATCCCGTTCCTGTTCGGTCGTCAGCGCGAAGCGGGAGCGGGGCGCCGGCTGTTCATCGGCGTGGTGCTTGGCATCAGCTTCGTGCTGGTGATGCGCGTGATGACGCATATGGGCATGGTCTACAATCTGCCCCCCTGGCTCGCGGCCAGTGCTCCGTTGTGGCTGTTTCTGGCGATTGCCGTGGTGGCGTTGAGCCGGACCCGGGTCTGAGGGGGTGATGGCAAGGGCCCCCGGCGCGCCGTGACGCTCCGGGGGCCAATCCAGGGTCAGGGCAGGATCAGCGTGGTGCCCGGCCAGACCTGGTCGGGATTCTCGAGCACGTGCTGGTTGGCCTGGTAGATCCGCGTCCAGGCATTGCCCTCGCCATAGAAGCGGGCCGCGATGCTGCTCAGGGTCTCGCCCTCGCCGACCTGGTAGAGCGTTCCGCCCTCGGTCCGGCTGAGCAACGATTGTGCGCGCTGCATGTCCGACGCCGCCTGTTCGACCGTCGCCTCCAGGGCCTCGCGATCCGCTCCACTCCGGCGCATCGCCCGGTGCGCCTCGCGCAGCGTCTCTGCAGGTTCGGCTGCGGCGGCGCGGGCGGACTCGGCGTCAAGCGACCCGCCTTCCTCCGGCGGGAGAACCGCACGCAGTGCGGCGAGCTCGCGTTCCGCGGTTACCTGGAGCGCGTCCCGTTCGTCGCTGACCCGGGCCAGCTCTGCCTGAGCGGCCGCCAGCGCGGCCTGCAGACTGGCCACCTCGCTCTCGCTGGCTGCAAGGGCCTCGGCCGCCTGTTCTCGAACCGCTGCGGTATCGGCCTGTGCACTCTCCAACTCCGCCTGCAGGGCCGACTTGTCGGCCTCGAGGCTGGCGATGCGCTCGGCCTGTTCGGAGACCTCCTGGCGTGCGGCCTCGGTGGCCGCCTGCGCGGTCTCGAGCTCGGACTGCAGGCTGGTCTTGTCGGCCTCGAGGCTGGCGATCCGGTCGGCCTGCTCGGAGACCTCCTGGCGTGCGGCCTCGGTGGCGGCCTGCGCGGTCTCTAGCTCGGACTGCAGGCTGGTCTTGTCGGCCTCGAGGCTGGCGATGCGCTCGGCCTGTTCGGAG
>JAABTX010000125.1 GCA_011389655.1 Thioalkalivibrio sp. | reverse complement strand
GCCGTCGGTATGCCGAACGTGGCCCTTGACGATGTCGGCACCACCCGCGGCACACAGAACTTTTCCATTCGCGGCCTCGGCATCAACAGCTCCATCCCGTCCATTGACCCCACTGTCGGTGTCTTCGTCAACGGCGTTTATCTCGGCGTCAACAACGGCATCATTTTTGATGTCTTCGACCTCGAGAGCATCGAGGTACTGCGCGGTCCCCAGGGCATTCTGTTCGGCCGCAACGTCACCGGCGGCGCCATTCTCATGAACACCAAGAAGCCCGGCGAGGAGTTTGAAGGGACGGTCCGCGTCGCCAGCGATGGCGGCGGCGAAGGCGGCATGAACTACTATGCCATGGGCACCATCGGCGGCCCGGTGACAGACAACCTTGGCCTCAAGCTGACCGCCTACTACAACGAGGACGAGGGCTACTTCAAGAATCAGTTCAACGGCGAGGACTATGGCGCGGTCGAGCAGACCATGATCCGCCCGACCCTGGTCTGGAACCCGACCGACCTCAGCGAACTGGTGGTCCGCTACGAATACACCGACATCACGGGCGACGGCCCGGTTGCCCAGTCACACCTCAACGGCCGTGAACGCAACGAGGGCGCCACGCCGCCCCCCAGCAGCACCTTCTTCGATCGCGACAGCTTTGGCGTGTCCAACGACCTGGACGGCTTCCAGACCATCGAGACCGACTTCCTGACGGTGCAGTACGACCAGGGCGTCACCCTCGGCGATGGCAACGTGACCTTCATCTACGGCTACCGGGATTCCAGTGCCCAGTCACTGAGCGACATCGATGCACAGCCTTTCGCCGCCTTCCATGCCCCCTCCTGGCTCGAGGCCGAGCAGCACAGCATGGAGCTGCGCTACAGTGGTCGCTTCGGCAACGCCAATGTCACCACGGGTGCCTACTGGTTCGATAACGATATCGCCTATCACGAGCGCCGCGACCTGCTCGGTGCCGTCACAGCGCAGGCGACGGGTGGCGCGCTGGGCCCGGAGGTCTCCTTCCAGATCCAGGACGGCGGCGGAAACTACCAGGTCGAGACACTCGGCTTTTTCGCCGCGGTCGACTACGACCTCAGCGACAGATTGACCCTGACGGCGGGACTGCGCTACACCGAAGAGGAAAAGTCAGCCGAGATTGCAACCCTCGCGCTGAATACCAATCAGCTCGATCCGCTCGCAACGCTGGGCACGGGCACACTGACTTACGCCAACCTGATTACCGGCGTCGACACGCGCTGCAACATCGTGACGCGGGGCGACTGCCCGCTGGACTTCAACGATAACGAAAGCTGGACGACCTGGTCACCCAAGCTGGGTCTCAGCTACGTGCTGACGGATACCTCCCGCGTCTACGGTCACTGGAGCCGCGGCTTCCGTTCCGGGGGCTACAACCTGCGCAACACCAGCCCGGTGGCGACCCCGGGACCCTTCGACGAAGAGCAGGTAGACAGCTTTGAGATCGGCTACAAGTCCACGCAAAGCTGGGGCCGTCTCAACGCGGCGATGTTCTACACGATGGTCGACGACATGCAGCGCGAAGTGAACACTGCCAGCGGTGAATCGGCCGTGGTACAGGTGATCGACAACACCGCAGATGCCACCCTCTGGGGGGTCGAGGTTGACGGCTCGTTCCGTCTGAGCGACAGCATGCTGCTGCTGGCGTCGGTTGGCTATCTGAATGCCGAGTACGATTCCGTGCGCTTTGACCTGAACGGCGATGGCGACATCAATGCGGCGGACAAGGACCTGGACCTTCCCCGGGCACCGGAATGGACCTACAGCATCGGCCTGAACTACGACTGGAACGTCGGCAGCTGGGGCTATGCCACGGCCCGAGTCAGCTATGCCTATCGGGACAGCACTTTCTTCACCGATGACAACCGCGGCCTGATCAACGAGCAGGACATCCTGGATGCCGGCATCGACTTCTACAGCAACGACGACCACTGGGTGTTCTCACTCTATGGCCGCAATCTGCTGGATACGGTCAAGCATGGGGGCGCCACCCAGCTGCCGCAGGCGCTGGGACCGCTGCCGCTCGGTGGAACCTTCGCGCCTCTCGCAAAGGGTGAAGTGTATGGCGCCGAGGTGACCTACAACTTCTGATCCGGCGCCTTGCAGTACCGACGCTGCCGTGGGTCACATGACCCGCGGCAGCTCCCTGAAACCGGCAGCACACCTGCCGGTTTTTTTATGTCCGAAGCCCATCCTGCCTCATTGCCCACGCGGCACACCAGCGCACGCCAACGCCAGTGGCGTTCGACAGACCCACCTGAGACTGACACTATTAATGTCAATAATTCACAGCCGGGGCAGAGAGCCTCGCGCCACACACGAATGTATGGTTGATTAATCGCAAAGAGCGATAAATACTGACCCCCGCGATGCGCTATCGGGGAAACGTTTCTAAAAAAAGGAGTCGATGACTGCATCCATCCGTTACCGCGAAAACACAACAATAATCCGATAACACACCATATCTATAAAAAACCGGGTAAGGAGCAACACCATGCAAAAGCAGCACTTTCGCACATCGCCTCTTCTTCTCGCCGTCGCCATCGCCAGCGGTGCCGTCGCACAGGAAGGGGGGTCTTCACGTCTGCTCGAGGAAGTGACGGTGTACGCGCAGAAGCGTGAACAATCCACTCTTGAAGTGCCTGTCTCCGTTGCCTCCTACAGCAACGAAGCTCTCAACCGCGCACAGATTCGCGATCTGTCGGAACTTCAGCAGGTGGCGCCCAGCGTTGTCTTCAACAGCTCCACCGGTGCTACCCAGTCCATCCTTACTATCCGCGGTATCGGCACGGCCGGGCAGAACTCGGGCCTTGAACAATCCGTGGGCGTCTTCATCGACAACGTCTACCGCGGTCGCCCGGGCGCGGCACTCGGCGACTTCGTTGACCTTGAATCTATCGAGGTCCTGCGCGGACCTCAGGGGACCCTGTTCGGGCGCAACACCTCCGCAGGGGTGATCAGCGTTCGCTCCCAGCAGCCCGAGCAGGAATTCGGCGGCAACGTGTCCGTTGGCATCGGCGACTTCGGTTTCCAGCAGGTGCGCGGCAGCGTGACCGGCCCTATCACCGACAATCTTGCCTGGCGGCTTGCCGGTACCTGGCAGGAGAGGGATGGCTATATTGACGATGCTTTCAGCGGCGAACAGTGGAATGACCGTGATCGTTACTCGGTGCGCGCGCAGCTGCTATGGGATATCAACGAGACAACCTCACTGCGACTGATTTCGGACTACACCGAAACCAACGAGCGCTGCTGTGTGCCGGTGCAGATCTTTGACGCCAGCAGCGCCCAGCTGCTGATCGGCAGCCCGACGGGCCTCGGGTCGCTGAGCCCCGCATTCGCCAACTTCCGCATTGGCGTGCCCCTGCAGCAGGGTACACCCGGCTCCACCGTTCCGCAGGAAGTCACCTTTGACGGCCAGTTCCTTGATCCCGACGACTACGAGGGAACGCGCACAACATCGGCGAGCGCCGACGACAGCTTCGAGGACGGCGGTGTGTCAGCAGAGCTCAACACGGCACTGAGCGACACCGTCGACATGACGCTGATCGGCGCCTACCGCTTCTTCGAGACCAATCCCTTCGGTGATATCGACATGCGCACCTCCGATATCTGGAAAGGCGGTCGCGGCCAGGATATCGACGAGGTGTCACTGGAGGTGCGTTTTTCCGGCACCCGGGGCAATGCCGACTGGACCCTCGGCGGCTTCTACTTCGATCAGGATATCAAGGGCACGGGTCGCTTTGAGTGGGGCCCGGATGCCGCCGCCTACCTGTCCCAGGTCGGCATCGCCCGCCTGCTGACAGACCCGGAAATTGTTGCCGCTGGCGGTCAGGTTTCCGATATCCTCGGCTCGGGTCTGGTGGATATCGGCGACAGTGCACCCGGCGGTGCGGCCAACCCCATGAACTGGTCGCCAACCACGGCACTGACGGGTACCGGCGCCCGCGAATCCGTTGACTATAACTCGGAGAGCATCGCAGTTTTCGGGCAGGTCACCTTCAACCTGACCGAGCGGCTGAGCTGGACGATCGGCGGACGCTATACGGACGAGCAGAAGGAAGCCTCCTACCTCACAACGGCCAACGATCCCTACTCTGCGAGAGATCTGCGCGCAGCGTCATTGAGCGGCAACGACGGCCTGTTCTGGGCGCTGCGACCCGTACAGGTCCACCTCACCTCGGATCCGGCATCGGACAGTTTCGAGGACGACGACTTCTCCATGACCACCAACCTCAACTACGAGATGTCTGACAATGTCTCGCTGTTTGCACGCTTTGCCCAGGGCTACAAGGCCGGCGGCCTTAACCTGAACGGCACGATCGGCCAGCAGCCCGGCGATCCGACCCCCACCTTCGCCAACAACCAGTTCGACTCGGAAACCAGCGACAGCTATGAACTGGGCGTGAAGTCTTTCCTGCTCGACCGCACACTGCAGTTGAACGCCACCGTGTTCTACCAGGAAACCAAGGATTTCCAGACCAACTCCTTTGATGGCGTCGCGTTCACGCTGCGCAACGCGGGAGAGATCCAGGGCACGGGCCTGGAAGTCGACTACAACTGGATGCCTACCGACCACTGGACCTTCAGCGGCGGCGTTGTCTGGCAGGATATCGAGTACGAGGATTTCACCAACGCCTCCAGTACTATCGCCCAGCAGGAAGCGGCGGGGCTGCGCGCACGGGCTCTCGGCATCGTGCCCGACCAGGACCTCACCGGAGAAACGCCGAACTTCGTGTCCGACCTGACCTGGTCCGGCAGCCTGGCCTATAGCCGCCCGATGGCGGAGGGCCTCGCGTTCAGCGCAGCCACGAGCTGGCGCTATCGCTCCAGCTTCAACACCGCCCAGGACAACGAGATTCTTGCGAAGCAGGATGCCATCTGGACGCTGAACGCCACTGTCGGCATCGGCGCTGCCGATGATGCCTGGCGCCTGGAAATCTGGGGCAAGAACCTGACCGACGAAACCGTGCTCAATATCGGTTTCGACACACCGGCGCAGACCGGGTCGTTCAGTGGCTTCATTGAACCGCCGCGCATGTACGGCGCCACGGTGAACTACAGCTTCTAGATCCTGCCTCCTGCGGGGTCAGGTCCTGGTCGGACCTGACCCCGCAGGACCCAGCTCACGCCGGAACGGTGGCAGTGAATCAAGAATCTCCCGCCCGTAGCGACGGGTAAGAATCCGCCGGTCGCAAAGGGTCACACGGCCACTGTCATTCTCCGTGCGCAGCAGCCGCCCGCTGGCCTGCACCAGACGTAGCGCCGCATCGGGCACGCTGATCTCCATGAAGGCATTGCCGCCACGGCTGTCTATCCATTCAGCGAGTGCCGCCTCCAGCGGGCTGTCGGGAACGGCAAAGGGAATCTTCGCAATCACCACGTGCCTGCAGTAATCCCCGGGCAGATCCACCCCCTCGGCAAAGCTGGCAAGGCCAAAGATCACGCTGCCAAGCCCCGCATCCACCGCCTCCCGGTGGCGGCGCAGTATTTCCTGTTTGCTGTAGTCGTCCTGCACCAGCAGCCGTTCGCCGAGGTCCCCTGCGATGCCTGCCACCACCGCCTGCATCTGACGACGTGAGCCGAACAGAACCAGCGCTGCCGCGTTGTCCGCGAGAAGCGCAGGCAGCAGCGTCACCAGCTCTGCCGTGTGCGCCTCGGCATCGCCCGCGTCCGACTGCATGGCCGGTACGGCAAACGTCGCACTGGCGTAATCGAAGGGGCTGGCGACGACCTTGAACACCGCTTCCTCTGGCACGCCTGAGCGCTGGATGAAGCGGTCAAAGCGATTCAGTGCGGTAATGGTCGCGGAGGTAACCACAACACCCGCCGCGCGCGACCAGAGATGCTCGGTGAGGATGTCGTTGGCAAGAATGGGACTGCAGCAGAGTTCGTAGCCTTCCTGCCCACCGACCGGCACGCGATTCATCCAGCGCGCCCGCGGCGGCTCTTCATCCTTGCCGGAAACCGCATAATCCTGCCACAGGGCCAGCGCGGATTCACAGCGTCCGCGCATGCCGGCTACCGCCAGATGCCAGTCTTCCAGTTCCGTTCGATCAAAGCCGCTGTCGCCCT
>JAABTX010000124.1 GCA_011389655.1 Thioalkalivibrio sp. | reverse complement strand
GTCCGTCGGTGTTCAGCGGGTAGTGCAGCCGAAAGCCGGCGAAACCGTTGCCGCCCTCGCCCTTCCCTTCGAGCGCGGCGGCCTCCGCGTCATAGCGGAACAGGTCCTGCCGGAAGGCGATCGGACTGATGACCCCGGACTCCAGCGTGTTCAGCCTGACCGGATATGGGAACAGGAAACCGGGGTGAAAGAACTGCACCTCGAAGCGGGTCTCGCCACGCCAGAGCGCCTGCTCCGGCCGGAACCGGATGGCGCGGTACTGGTCGTAGCTGATATCGCGCAGTGCCTCGGGCAGGCCGGAGACAGGCGGCTCGAATGCGCTCTTCGACCGTGCGGCCGCCAGCTCCGTGACATGCTCGAACATTGACTCGGCGGTCCAGCCGTCTTCACCCGGCGCCGCCGCGGGCAGCCCGGCGAGGCACAGCAGGCCCGTGAAGCCCACACGGCGGGCCTGCCGCCCGATGCGCCGCACGGACCATCCGCTGAACCCGAAGCCCTCGCTTCGCGATGCGGGCCATCGCCACTGCATCCCGGATCCCGAACCGCCCATAATCTCCCCTGCCGCATCGTCCGTCTGCACGAACGCTTGGGACAACTTTCCCCGCCAGAAGTTGTCGGTTCTTCCCGGCCCCGTCCATCCGCGGCCGCGGACCGAAAGCCGATCACCCGGAGAGGAGCTCACTTGCTTCGACTGTTTGCCACCTTCGCGATCCTGAATGCGCTGCTGCTCGGGCTGGAGATTCCCCGGCACGGCGGTTTCGGCCCGAACTGGGTGGCGCTGGAGGCCCTGGTGCTGGCGGGCCTGTTCACGCTGATGCCACCGGGCCGCTGGTCGCGGGGCCTCGCGGGGGTCGCGGCGTCCCTGCTCGCCCTGCTGAGCCTCTTGGCACTCGCCGACGGGCTGGCCCGGATGAGCCTCGGACGTTCCCTGAACCTCTACCTCGATTACCCGCTGATCCGTTCGGTCTACCACCTGATGGCGGGCAGCGTTTCGGTCCCTGGAGCGATTGCCGCGGGCGTCGCGCTGCTGCTGGTGGTGACCGGGCTGGCGCTGTTCGTGCGCTGGCTGCTGCTCTCGCTGCCGGCACCACGGTCCCCCATCGCACTGGCGGCCGGCGTTGCGATGCTCGCGGCGGGCATCGCCGGCACCACCGCCTTCCACGCTGGCACGGCCCTGCCCAGCCTTCCGCGCGCGATCACCCCGGGCGCGACCCTGGTGCTGGATCAACTGCGTTTCGGACGGAGCGCGCATAGCGAGCGTCGGGAGTTCGAGGCGCTGCTGGCCGACGAGCCGGACGCCGGCCGCGCGACGCCGCTTCCCGGTCTCGACGGCATCGACGTGATCATCGGCTTCATCGAGTCCTACGGCGTGTCGGCCCTCTTCGACGATCGCTATGCGCGGGTCGTGGGCAAACAACTGGAGGCAATCGAGCAGGATGTCGCGGCGGCCGGCCTGCACATGGTCAGCGGCACCCTGAATGCACCGATGTTCGGGGGGCAGTCATGGCTCGCGCACGCCTCGTTGCTGACCGGGCTACGGGTGCGGAACCAGATGCATTACGAATTCCTGCTCGGCACGCAGCGGGCATCGCTGGTGCAGGACTTCCAGCAAACGGGCCACCGCACCCTTGCGGTCATGCCCGCCATCACCCGGCCCTGGCCGGAGGGTCGCTGGTATGGCTACGATGAGATCCACGAGGCGAGCGATATCCCCTATGCCGGCCCCGAATTCAACTGGGTGACCATGCCCGACCAGTTCACCTGGTGGCACTTCGAGCATTCGCTGCGCCGCGGTGACGATCGCCCGGTCTTCGCGAAACTGGCATTGATCAGCAGCCACGCACCCTGGGTTCCGATCCTGCCGGTGATCGAAGACTGGGATCAGATCGGCGACGGCAGCGTCTTTCTGCAGTGGGAGGGCGAGGGCGAGACACCGGAGTCGTTATGGCGCAACCACGATCGCGTGCGCGAGCACTATGCCCTGTCGGTGGCGTATGCCCTCGAGACCGCCGGTCGCTATGCCGCCCGTTTCACGGACTCGGAGACGCTCCTGATCCTGGTCGGGGATCACCAGCCCGCGCCCCTGATCACCGGCGCGGACGCGAGTCCCGGCGTACCGGTCCACGTGTTCAGTGGCGCTCCCGAACTGCTGGAACCCTTTCGCGACCGCGGTTTCGTGCCCGGCGGCCGGCCGCCGTCCGAGCACACGGATGCCGACATGGACCGGCTCCGCGGCTGGCTGCAGGAGGCGTTCGGGGCCCCATCGCCACGTGAGCGGTGACGGCGCCAGGAGGTACCCTTCACAATGAACCTTCCCCGCCGTTTGCAGGGGCGTTGGTTGGGGCGCCACCCGCGATTTGCACGCTAAAGATCAGGAGCAAGCCATGTCATCCAGGTGTATCCGCTCGGCGGTGCGAGCCATCACGTCCACTGCCCTCTTGGCAATCGTGGCCACTGCCGCCGCCTACGACGGCCCGCTGTTTGATGCCCACCTGCATTACAACGCAGCGCATGTCGACGCGGTTACCCCGGAGGGCATCGGTGCCGCCCTCGAGGAGGCAGGGGTCGAGCGGGCGGTGATCATCACCCCTGACCGCGGCCTCGTCGAGACCGCGATGGACGCCGCGCCGGACGCGATCCTCCCGTTTCTTGGTGTCTACCGGACCCCCGCGCAGAAGGACACCTGGATGCACGAGAAGGATCTCCCCGAATGGGTGCGCAACCGCCTGGATGAAGGCCTTGCAAGGGGCTCCTGGCGAGGGATCGGAGAGCTGCACCTGTTCGCGGACGATCGGCACTCGCCGGTCTTCGCGGAACTGGTCTCGATCGGGCGCGAGCGCGGACTGCCGGTGATGATCCACGGCGACCCGGCGGTGATCGACCGCGCCTACGAGCTCGAGCCCGATGCCGTGATCCTTTGGGCACACGCCGGCACCTTCCCCTACCCGCCGCTGATCGCGGATTACCTGAGCCGCTACCCCGGTCTGCATGTGGACCTGTCGATGCGCAGCGAACGGCTGATCGCCGACGGCTTCATGCCGCTGGATTGGCAGGACCTGCTGATCACTCACGCCGACCGGTTTCTGATCGGGGCCGACACCTTCAGCGTTCGCCGCTGGTCGGAACTCGATCAGCACGTATCCGACATCAGGGCCTGGCTGGACCAGCTGCCGCCCGACGTCGCCGAGCGGATCGCCTACGGCAACGCCCGGCGTCTGCTCGTGGCCCACTAGCGGGCCGAGGCACCGCGGACGGAGTCGAGCGGGGAGAAGGTCCGCTCGACCTCCACCCGCATCCCCTCGTGCCAGGCCTCGATGGCCTGGCCGTAATGCTCGAGCAGACTCTGCTCGAGATCCGCGCGCAGCAGCGCGAGCCGTTTCTCCCAGTCGGCGATCAATGCGTCCCGGTTGCGCCACTCGTCCGCAGAGAGCAGTGCCCAGTCGGTCGCCAGCCAGGCGGCCCCGCCCACCGCCAGCGCACAGGCCCAGGCCGCGGGGCCGGCAGCGGCGCAGCCCAGCGCCCCGGCGCCCGCACCGCCGGCCCTCGCCGCGCCGCGCCCTGCCCCCTTCAGCGCCACGGATCCCCCGCCGGCTGCGGCCGCGGAGGAACGCAGCGCGAGGCGTGCCGCCAGCGGCGCCGCGGCGCCGACGGACGCCGCACCGGCCGAACTCGCCGACAGACGGGTGAGGAATTCGCTGCTGCCGTGACCGGCAAACTCTCGCGCCAGGTCGTCCAGTACCACCACCGTCGAGGGCGTTCCCGGCGCATCCTCGACCCCTTGTTCTCCGGCGACCATCAGCAACTCCTCCAGCCAGGCGGTCCGCAACTCGCGCGCGCGCGCCGCCAGCAGCCCCTCCACCCGGCCTTCGATCGCACTGACCTGTCCCGCCAGCTCCTCACCGCCGAACACGAGCTCCATCCCCTTGTAGACCACCGGATCCGCGGTCAGGAGTCCGCCCCAGCGCAGGATGAGCAGCCACAGGCGCGTGTACTCTCCGCGCAGCGAGAAGTACCAGTCCGCATACGCCGGCACGCGCGCCGACAGCCGCTCGAACAGGACGTCGAGCTCGGCCGCCACCAGCCGGCCGGCCGCGTCGCCGGCCTCGGCGGCTCCACGATCCGCCTGCCGTACCGCACGCTGCTCGACAATGCCGGCGTCCTCTGCGGCGAGCAGAAAGCGCTGACCCTGAATCACGACGCCGACCCGGGAATCCGACGCGAACAGACGGTCCCACGGGCGCTGGTCGATCACCAGGACCGTCAGCAGCGCCAGCGCCAGCACCACGCCAAGCGCCCTGGCCATGTTGCCGCCGATACTGCGAGTTTGCGCATGGCTATTCATTCTGGATGGCTCCCGGGATGCCACGCGCGCCAGTGCACCAGTGTCAGCACCGAGGCGCATATCAACAGATAGGACCATACCACCAGTCCATCGGTTGCCACGAGCACCATCCAGCCGGCGACCTGGAGACCCGGCTCGATCACGCCGGGCAGGACCTGCTGTCCCAGCCACCAGGCCATCGCGTCCTTTGCCGCCGCCAGCTGCATCAGCCCCTGCAGCAGCCCGCTTGCGGCCTGCTGACGGCCGGCCTCGGACAGCACCGCGTCCACCAGCGTCAGCCCGGAGAGTTCCGGGTAGGTACGAAACAGCGCCGCGGCCGCCAGCGCCAGGAGCAGCAATCCGAGATTGACCGCCAGCGCCAGACGCAGCGCGAGCATCGGCCGGAACCGCGGGACCGCATGACCGGCGATCCGCCGGCTCCAGAATCCCCGCAGCAGCACCAGCACCGGCACATTCAGCACCATCCCGAGCAGCAGATGCGGACCGTCTACCCGGACGGTCGCGACCACCAGGATCGCCGCCAGGGGAATCGCGCCCGCCAGGGCCACCAGCGCCATCAGCGCTCCGCCGCGCAAGTGCCGGTACCACGGGCTGTCCGCTCGCAGCGCGCCGGCAAGAAAGATCCTTCTGCGCACCACCGACCGCAGCCAGATGCCCGCCGTCATGAACAGCGCCAGCCCCAGCACGACGCCGACGAACGCACCGTCCGTCAGCAGGACCCCGACCCGACTCAGCACCACCAGCACGAGGGGCACGGGCAGCAGCCAGAGCATGTCGTTGAGCGCCGAGCGCATGGCCGGTGCACTGGATGTCGTTGCCATCGCCGTCACCCCGATCCCAGCATCGGGCCGACCCAGAAGAGTGCGACCGGGATCAGCAGCAGCACCACGGTGGCCGTGTTGCTGACCCACATGCTGAGACCGGCGGTCGCCACGCAGGAGGCGCCGCGGATGATCCGACATGTCGGCGGGGCTGCGGGTTCAAGGGGGGCTCCGGTGCTTCCGGCTGGGACAAGTGGCATGATAAGCGATCTGTCGCGCGCGTTTCGTCACCGATACCGCCAGAGGCGACCGCGTTAACGCTGACCGAATACGTCGGGAATTGCATCCGGGAAGTCGTATGTCTATCTTTCCGGGTCCGCCAAAACCCTGCGAAGCCTCGCAGATACCGTCAAGGAGATCCCGCATGGCACACGAACTGCCCGCACTGCCTTATGAGAAGAATGCACTGGAACCGCATATCTCTGCGGAGACCCTGGAGTTTCACCACGACAAGCACCACGCGACCTACGTGACCAAGCTCAACGGTCTGCTGCCCGGCAGCGCATTCGAGAATGCCACCCTGGAAGAGATTGTCGAGAAGGCACCGCCCGGCGGCATCTTCAACAACGGAGCGCAGGTGTGGAATCACACCTTCTACTTCAACTGCATGGGCCCCAACGGTGGCGGCGAACCCCCCGGCAAACTGGCCGACGCCATCAGTGCCACCTTCGGCTCGGTCGCCGCCTTCAAGGAGAAGTTCAACGAGATGGGCGCGAACAACTTCGGCTCCGGCTGGACCTGGCTGGTGCAGAATCCCGACGGTTCGCTGGAGATCGTGAACACCTCCAATGCGGAAAATCCGCTGCGCGACGGCAAGACGCCGCTGCTGACCGCGGACGTGTGGGAACACGCCTACTACATCGACTACCGCAACCTGCGGCCCAAGTACCTGGAAGGCTTCTGGAACGTGGTCAACTGGGACTTCGTTGCCAGCCAGATGAAATAGTCCGACAATCGGCAGACATGGAGACACGCCGAGCCGTGTCTCCCCGAGGGGCCGGTGCGGCGTGTAAACGGCGTCACCGGCC
>JAABTX010000123.1 GCA_011389655.1 Thioalkalivibrio sp. | reverse complement strand
ATCCAGCTCTCGCAGATCGAGATTGGCCTGATGAAGCTGCTGTTCGCGCTCGTAGGTCTCGCGCGCTGCCTGCATCCAGTCGGAGAATCGTTCGGTCAACCAGATGGCGTGATCGGTGGGATCGAGCACGCGCAGGGTGAACGGCGCGGAATAGGAGCGGGGTCGATCGGGCAGGTAGTCCTCGGCCCAAGCCCGAACCTGGATCATCTGGGGGCTGACGCCGTCCCGCTCGGCCTGGAAGGTGGCGCGCGCTCCGAGTTCCCGTTTTTCGGGCGCGCCGGCAGCAGAGGTGCGCTCACCGTTCGCGGCGCTGGTCTCGACGGCCCCGGCCGGTTGCCATTCGAGACCGACGCGGCGAATTCCGAAGTCGTCCCGGGCGGTGACATCGAATGCGATGGTCTCGGAGACGAGAACGACTTCCTCAATGGATTCGCGCTGGGCGGAGATGAGGGGCGCCTCGTCCTCGACCGCCTCGACGCGGAGATTGACGGGTTCGCGCGGGCCGAGTCCGAGTTGATCCTGCCAGTCGAACTCCCACGAGCGCGTCTCGTCGACCGGGAGGGGGGCGCTGACCAGCCGCGGTCCCTCGACCGGTTGCGGCTGATCGTCCACTGTGCCGAGGCTCAATTCACGGCTGGCCTCGACAATCCACGAAACCTCCGCCCCGCGCAGGAGGCTCACGTTGCCGCCGCGGACATCAACTTCGGGCTGGTTCTGATAGCCGAGATAGTCGGGCAGGTCGAGACGTGCCCGCAGGCTGGTCATTTCCGGCCGGGTGCGCGGCAGCAATTCGATGCGGGAGCGTTCGTCGCCGACCCGCAGGGCGAGATCGCCGTCCTCGGTCTGGGGACCGAAACGGAAGGGGAAGGTCCCATCCTCGGCGTCCACCTTGACCCGCGGCTGCCGCCGGATCCTTGCGCTGGCGCTGCCGGGATTCCAGCGGCTTTCCTCGGAGAGGGCGGCGGGCAGCTCGAAAGGTTCGGCGTAGGCCACGACCAGCCTTTGCGGCAGCGGTTCGAGGCGCGTGAAGGTGTAGCGATCGATGGAAGCCCACGGGGCGGCCCAACGGGCTGCCGCGTTGAGGGCAGCTCCGGGAACGAGCAGGGCAGCCAGCAAGGCGATGGCGACGGTGATGGCGGCGCCCCAGGCCCATTTCCGGTGACGGGGCTGCGGCACCGCAGGTTCGAGGTCGCGCTTCGAGAGGGAGGCGGCGGCTTGGTCGATGGCCGCGCGGATGAGGCGCTCGCTGCGGCCGGCCAGCACATGGTTTTCAGCCCGGGCGAGTTCGACGGTGCCCAGCAATTGGTCGCCGAGGCGCGGGAACTTGCGCCGCACCAGGCGGGCGATGTCCTCCAATCGGCGCTGGCGCCAGACCCAGCGATGCCAGACCAGGGGCAGGAGCAGGGCTGGTGCGGCAATGCCGAGCGCCAGCAGGGTGCCGCGCACGGCCGCGGGAGTCTCTGTCAATCGATCAAGAACGAAGACGATGAACCAAGTGACCAGAAGACCGACCAGGGCCGCGAAAATTCCCTCGGCCCATTTGACCCAGCGCACTCGGCGGCGAAATTCGGTCAGCTGCCGGGTGATGGAGGACGGCAGGGCGTTGGGTTGGGTGTTGTCGTTCATCGGACGGGGAAAGAAGCTTCGGCAGCTGCGGCCTGGCGAGGTGCCGAAGATGGTGGCAGGCAGGATACGTGCCGGACGGGAAGAATGAGTTTGGCTGGCAGTGTTTTTCTAGCGCATCCTGAGATGATGAGTGTGCCGGGTCGACGAAGGCTGTTCAAGCGGGGGATTGTCAGATTTGTGTAAATATAGCGAACCGCACGACCCGTGGTCTGTTTTTGCTTGCATGTCGTGTAGGAATTGTCGACGGACGGCGTTGGTTGATTGGGAGCCCTTCCATCGCCCGGTGGAAATCCGGGTTCCGCGAGCCAATCGACCCGCCGTTTCCGCAGGGAGGCGCCACTGATTATCCGGACATGAATAAAACAGCCACTTCTCCGACCGAGCTTTCACCGGACTTGCCGTCCGATGATGTGGAGGCCATCGACGAACTGCGAGTCACCTACAAGGAACTCTGCGAAGAGCTCGGCCGCATCATCGTCGGTCAGCAAAAGGTCGTCGAGGAAATTGCGATCTGCCTGTTCGCGCGCGGTCACTCCCTGCTGATGGGGGTGCCGGGCCTGGCGAAGACGCTGCTGATCAGTCGTTTGGCGGAGACCATGTCGCTGTCGTTCAGCCGGATCCAGTTCACGCCGGACCTCATGCCGATGGATATCACCGGGACGGACATTCTGCAGGAGTCGGGGGCCGGCCGACGCGAGTTTGAATTCGCCAAGGGACCGGTGTTCGCCAACATCGTGCTGGCCGACGAGATCAACCGGGCACCTGCAAAGACCCAGGCGGCCATGCTCGAGGCGATGCAGGAGCACCGCGTGACGGTCGCAGGAAGGACCTACACGCTGCCGGAGCCCTTCTTCGTGCTGGCCACGCAGAATCCGATCGAGCAGGAGGGAACCTACCCGCTGCCGGAGGCGCAGCTGGACCGGTTCATGTTCATGGTGGGGGTCGACTACCCGTCGCGTGCTGAGGAACTCGCGATCGCCCGCACGACCACCGGGGCCAGCATCCCGAAGCTCAAGCACATCCTCCAAGGGGACAGGGTGCAGAAGATCCAGGAGCTGGTTCGGCGGGTGCCGGTGCCGGATCACATCTACGAGTTCGCGGTGGACCTGGTGCGGCGCACGCGGCCGAATTCCGAGGACGCGCCGGAGTGGCTGAAACCCCTGGTGGGCTGGGGTGCCGGTCCGCGGGCGGTGCAGTACCTGGTGCTGGGGGCCAAGGCTCGGGCCGCCCTTTACGGCAGCTACATGGTGCGTTTGGAAGACGTGCTGGAAGTGGCCGAGCCGGTTCTGAGGCACCGCGTGATGACGACGTTCACCGCGGAATCGGACGGCGTCACCAGCCGCGAAGTCGCCCGACGGTTGGCCGAGGAATTGGCCGCTGAAAACTGATCGACCGCATGGCTGGCAATCGCGATTTTCTGGACCCGGAGGTGATCTCGCGGCTGATGGGGCTGCCGATGCACGCACGGATGCCGATGCTCGGCACCGTGACCGGCATGCACCGCAGTCCGATCAGGGGATCGAGCCTCGAGTTCGCGCAGTATCGCAAGTATGTGCCGGGCGATGACATCCGTCGGCTCGACTGGCGGGTCTGGGGACGCACCGACCGCTATTACCTGAAGGAGTTCGAGGCCGACACCAACCTGCGCCTGATGCTGCTCTTGGATGTCAGCGGGTCGATGAGCTACGGCCCCGAGGGCGCCACGCGGCTGGATTTTGCCCGCAAGATGGCCGGTACGCTGGCCTATCTGGCGGCGCGCCAGGGGGACGCGGTGGGGATCTGGAGTTCGGCCGGACAGGAAGCCAAGACGGAGCCGGTCCATTTTCCGGCACGAAGGGGCGCGGCTCACCTCGGCCTGGTGCTGGACACGATCGGTGATCTGAAGTCTGGCGGCGGGACATCGTTGATCGAATCGCTGCACGAGGCGGCCGAGCAGGTGTCGCAGCGGGCGTTGATCCTGGTCTTCTCCGACTTGTTCACCGAGGCGAGTGAATTGCGCGAGGCGATCCAGCACCTCAAGTTCCGCAAGCACGACGTGAGCGTGATTCACCTGTTGGACCGCCAGGAGCTGGACTTTGATTTCGAGCGGCCGGCCAGGTTCGTCGACCTGGAGGGGGGCGATGCGGTGCTGGCCGATCCGACCGAGGTCGCGCGCGTCTACCGGCAGGCGATCCGTGAGTGGCTGACGGAGATTGATGCCATCGTGCGCACGACGGGGCTCGACTATCACCGGGTCATGCTGGAGGAGGACTATGCGGCCGTGCTGGCCCGGTTCCTCCTCGGGCGCACCCCAAAACAATCCTCCGGGCGCCGTTGAGATGAGTTTCCTGCAACCGCTGCTGCTTTTTGCGCTGCCGCTGGCGCTGCTGCCGGTGATCATTCACCTGATCCACCAGCAGCGCCGTCGGACGGTGCCGTGGGCCGCCATGATGTTCCTGCGGCGCGCCCAGAACATGAACCGCGGCCTGTCGCGCCTGCGGCGCTGGTTGATTCTCGCGTTTCGCGTGCTGGCGTTGCTGGCCCTGCTGCTGATGGTGGCGCGGCCGCTTGCGGGCGGCCTGCTGGGCCTGACCGGTGGCGCGCCCGAGACCGTGATCGTCCTGCTGGACCGCTCGTCGACCATGGAACAGGTGCGACTTTCGACCGGCACCAGCAAGCGGGAAGCGGGGTTGGAAAGGCTGGTGAGAGGCATGGAGGAAGCCTATCGGGGACGTTCGCGCGTGGTGCTGATCGACAGTGCCACCACCGAGCCCCGCGAGGTCGCCTCGGCCGAGGCCCTGAAGGATCTGCCCGCGACCTGGAGAACCGACACGGCGGCGGACATCCCCGCATTGTTGCAGGCGGGTCTGGAATACATCGCCGACAACCAGACGGGTCGCACGGACGTGTGGCTGATGAGCGACTTGCAGGCATCGAGCTGGGAGTCGGGGGGCGGGCGCTGGGATGATCTCCGCGTGGCCTTCCAGGAACTTCCCGGCGTCCGCTTCCAACTGTTGTGCTACCCGGAACCGGCCGCCGACAACCTGGCGGTTTCGGTCGACCGGATCACGCGTCGCAAGGGCGGCGAAGGTGCCGAGCTGGTCTTTGATCTCGAGGTCGTGCGGACGGATCCGGCCGCGCAAAGTCCCGCAACCGGACAGGATCCCCCCGATGAAGTGGTTGATGAGGTGCCGTTGCGATTCGTCATCAATGGCGTCACCACGGTCGTCCCGTTGGACCTGACCGATGGCCAGGCCAGCCTGCGCGGTCATGTCATCCCGATCGATTCATCGGTGGAAAGCGGCTGGGGCCGGGTCGAGCTGCCCAACGACAGCCTGCCTTCCGACAACGTCTGGCACTTCGTGTTTGATCAGCCGCCGGTGATGACCAGCGTCATTGTCACGAATGATGCCGATGCCATGCAGCCCGTGCGGGCGGCCCTGGGGGCACCCGTGGACGGGTCGCGCGAATACCTGTCGGAAATTGTGGTGCCGGAACGGACGGCGGAGATCGAATGGGAGGACACCGGCCTGATTGTCTGGCATGCCCCGCTGCCAGCGGACGACGATGTGGTCAGGCAGCAGCTCGAGACCCACCTGGCCGACGGCCGCAGCGTGGTATTCTTCCCGCCGGACGAGCAGGCGGGGGCCAGCCGGGAGTTTCTAGGCGTCAGCTGGGGCGATTGGAGCGAGGCGGACGACGAGGGCATGCAGGTGGCCGGCTGGCGCAATGACACCGGCTTGCTGGCCAATACCCGCGACGGCAGCGCCCTGCCGGTCGGCGAACTGCAGCTGCGCGCATGGCGCACCCTGGATGTCGGCAACTCGCTCGCCACCCCGCTCGCACGTCTGGAGAACCAGCAGCCGCTACTGCTGCGGGTGACGGATGGGGAATCGGCAGACGGCAGTCGCGGGGTGGCCTATTTTGTCGCCACTCTTCCCGGAACCCGCTCCTCAAGCCTGGCTCGCGACGGTGTCGTGCTGTTCGCAATGCTCCATCGCGCGCTCGATGCCAGCGCGGAAACACTCGGCCAGGCGCGCCAGCGTTTTGCCGGCAGCGGCGTATTCTCTTCCGAAGAGGAAATGCGGGAATGGCGTCCGTTGGCGGCGGCCGAAGCTACCGAGAGCGATCGCGATGCGCTGCCGGGCTGGATGCTGCCCCTGCGTGCCGGGATTCTGGCCTCGGGGGAGCGGTTGATGGCCCTGAATCGTCCCCCTGACGAGGATCAACCGCGACGGTTGGATCCGGTCGTTCTGGACGAGCGCTTCGAGGGCTTGGATTATCGAATCATCGTGGATGCGCTCGAGCAGGAGACCAGCCTGGCCAGCGAGATCTGGCGCACGTTCCTCATCCTGATGGCGATCGCTCTCGTGGTCGAGGCGCTGCTTTCCATGCCGGGCCGGAACCGGTCGGCCACAGACCGCCCGACGCCCGCCACCGGTGACCCGGGCAGTGCCTGACCCGTCTGTCCGCTTCCCTCGACAGTCGATTTTCACCTTTTCCCCGCAGTTTCCCGACGTGACCATTGACCAACAAAGCCTCGAATTCTCCCCAAGTCCGCTGGCGCTGACCGTCGCCATCGGATTCCTGATGGTGATCGTGGCGTTGTCGTTCACGGCCTGGTGGCGCAGCGGTCGCCGACGGGTGGTCGGCTGGCTCGAGTTGCTTCGTATCGTCATTGCG
>JAABTX010000122.1 GCA_011389655.1 Thioalkalivibrio sp. | reverse complement strand
TTCGACTGCGCCGGTGGGGTTCGGGGTGTTGTGGGAGCGGCCTCTGGCCGCGAAGGTCTTCGGCGAGCGCGCGGAATCGCGGCTGGAAGCCGCTCCCACCAGGCTCTCGGCATTAGCGTCCACGGAGTCGGCCCGAGGCGGCCTGACCCCCGGCAGCCTGCCGGACTTGTGCTTCGACTGCGCCGGTGGGGTTCGGGGTGTTGTGGGAGCGGCCTCTGGCCGCGAAGATTTTCGGCGAGCGCGCGGAATCGCGGCTGGAAGCCGCTTCCGCCAGGCTCTCGGGCTCAGGCAGTGCGCTCCATCCGGCGCAGGGCCGCATCGAAGGCCTGCAATGCGTTCGCCTCTCCCTCAGGCAGGATTGCCTCGATCCGCGGACGAATCGCCCCTGATGGTTGCGGCAGGTTCTCGATCTTGCCGACACCATCCACCTGGTTCAGTTGCTGCCAGCCCCGGTCGGTATGGACCAGCCCCTTGAGACGTTCGCCGGAAAACTTGGCGACCAGTTGCCGCAAGGCGGCATGGTCCAGGCTCCTGTCGACAGGAAGCCACCAGCTGCGCCCGATATAGCCTTCGCCGCGGGTATCGATGGTTACCCAGTCGCCCGCTTTCGGGTCAGGCGAATGCTCGTGCTTGTGCTCATGGTCGTGGTCATGGGCCCCGACTGCCTGTGTCTGCAGAAACTCGCGGGCCTCGGGAAAAAGGGCACCGCCACGATCCAGCCGCGGGCGATCGAGCCACTCCCGCTCCATCCTGCCCCCGGCGGTCTCGACCGCGTGCGGGCGGGGGCTCGGCATGCCGGCCACAAAGTCGTGGAGGGCCTCGCGGTCCGCCTCTGTATACAGGTCGAGCTTGTTCGCGACCAGGATGTCGGCCAGCGCGATCTGATCCCGCCAGTTCGGGTGTTCCCGGTGCCGCAGTGACCCCAGGTGACGAGCGTCCATCAGGGTCACCGTCGCCCGCAGGTCCAGCACGCCGGCATAGGGGGGTTCGGTCAGGGTGCGGATGATCTGCGCCGGATGCCCGAGACCGGTGGGCTCGATCAGGATGCGGTCCGGCTGCTGTGCGCGGATCAGCCGGTTCAGCCCGACGGTGAACATCTGGGCCGACACGCAGCACAGACAGCCGCCGGGGATCTCCTCCAGCGCCACGCCGGTGTCGGCCAGCAGGCCGCCGTCAACGCCGATCTCCCCGAACTCGTTGACCAGGACGGCCCAGTGTGCGCCTTCGGGGCGCTGCCCCAGGAGATATCGGATGGCGGTCGTCTTGCCGACTCCGAGAAAGCCGGTGATCAGATTCACGGGGATGTCCTGATGCAGGGGCATTTGCGTATCCGTGTTTCGTGGGCCAGTGCAAACGGCGAAGATCACAGACTATCGGAAACATGTTTCTTTTCCGATTGATTTTCCGTATGCTGCATTGCATCGAACGCTCCGCCCGTCAGCGTCCGTTCATCCGATCTCACCGATCCCCCGGATTCCGTCTGCCTCGATGGGCGCCGCTCCCCCAGTGGAACGGCTGGGTGACGTTGGAGTTGTTCATGTCTTTCGTTTCCAAGTTTGCCGGCCTCGGGCTGGTCGATCCCCTGTTGCGTGCGCTCGCCGATGCCGGCTACGACGCGCCCACTCCCATCCAGTCCCAGGCCATTCCCGAGGTCCTGAACGGCCGTGACCTGCTGGCCGCTGCCCAGACCGGCACCGGCAAGACCGCGGGCTTCGTCCTGCCCATCCTGCAGCTGCTGTCGTCACGCCCGGCGAACAGGCCCGGCACCGGTCGCCCGCGTTGCCTGGTGCTCACCCCGACTCGCGAACTCGCGGCGCAGGTGCATGCCTCGGTGCTGAGCTACGGCCGGTACCTGGACCTGCCCTCCACCGTCATCTTCGGCGGCGTGAACATCAATCCGCAGACCCAGGCGCTGCGGGGCCGCATGGACATCGTCGTCGCCACGCCGGGCCGGCTGCTGGATCACGTGGGCCAGAGGAATGTCGACCTCTCCGGGGTCGAGATCCTGGTCCTCGACGAAGCTGACCGCATGCTGGACATGGGCTTCATCCACGACATCCGGCGGATCCTCAAGCTTCTGCCGGCGAAGCGCCAGAATCTTCTGTTCTCGGCGACCTTCTCCGACCAGATCCGCCGCCTGTCCGCGGGTATTCTCAGCAATCCGGTGAGCGTCGAAGTGGCCGCACGGAACACCGCCTCCGAGCTGGTGGAACAGACCGTGCACCTGGTGGAGAGCCACCAGAAACGGGATCTCCTCAGCCACCTGATCCGAAAGCACCGCTGGGAACAGGTGCTGGTGTTCACCCGCACCAAGCACGGGGCCAACCGGCTGGCGGACAAGCTCTCCAGCGACGGCATTTCCGCCGCCGCAATCCACGGCAACAAGAGCCAGGCGGCGCGCACGAAGGCACTGGACCAGTTCAAGACCCGCCGTATCGGCGTGCTGGTCGCGACCGACATCGCTGCCCGCGGCCTGGACATCGGCCAGTTGCCGCAGGTGGTGAACTTCGAGTTGCCCAACGTGCCCGAGGACTACGTGCATCGGATCGGCCGCACGGGCCGCGCGGGCAGCACCGGCTCTGCACTGTCGCTGGTCGATGCCGAGGAGATGAAGCTGCTGTCTGGCATCGAGCGGCTGATCCGCCGCCCGATCGAGCGCGTCCAGACCGAGGGCTTCGAGGCGCCCCGGCCCGGCGCGGCGCCCTCCGGCAAGCCTCCTCCCCAGGCGCCGTCGCGGGCATCCCGCTTCGACAGGCGTCCCGCTGGTTCGGGTGACCGCCGTCCCGGCCCGAGGAATGGCCGCGGCGGCGGCCGCC
This sequence comes from Thioalkalivibrio sp., assembly GCA_011389655.1. GTDB lineage: Bacteria > Pseudomonadota > Gammaproteobacteria > Ectothiorhodospirales > Ectothiorhodospiraceae > Thioalkalivibrio. The sequence goes on along the minus strand of JAABTX010000122.1, from coordinate 3,477 downwards.
CTCGCGGCGGCCGATCGTGATGGCCGGGGCGGGCGGCGTACGCCCGTCCCTTGTCTGGCACCACGGAGATCGCGACGCGAGCGGGTGAACGCACCCGCTCGGGATGCCCCGCCTACCCCGCCCCGATTTGCGCCCCGAATTGAAGGCGGAAAGGCGTGGAGACCGCGCACATTAATCTTTGTGCATATTGCCAAGAGAATCTCGATCTGCGCTAATGGACATACCGTGAAGACAACCTGACTCCTTGTTCGCGATCATTTCCGGATCGTCATGGCGGTTTCCGACAGGGCTGCACCAAGGATGCTGCGGTTTCATTGAGCACGGTCCTTCACGACTACCGTTCCAGGCTGCGCGCCGCCATGTCCAGTGTCAGTCGCCAGAGGCACCGGCCGATGGCGGCGTCCCGAACAATGTCCACGAAAGCTGAAGGCTAGTGCCACCCGCGCAAGGGGGGATCATGGACGCACTTCCAAGTCTTCCTCGGGTGCTGGTACGCATACTCGATGTGCTGCAGGACGAAGGCGCCGACCCGGGGACCCTCAGTAACGTCATTCTTCAGGATGTCGGCCTGACGGGCCGCGTCATTGCGGCCGCGCGCTCGGAGCCCGGCAAGCCCAGGCGCTTCGAGTCCGTCGAACACGCCGTCCGGGCCCTGGGGCAGCCAACCGTGAAGGCCGTGGTCATCACGGCAGCCATGCAGCAGGTTTTCGAACAGTTCAGCCCCCGCCGCCAGGGCTTCCTCAACCGGCTCTGGCGGACGGCACTGACCACAGCCAGCCTCGGAAAGGCCCTGGCGATCCTCACGGGTTACCCACGCCCCCACGAAGCCTACCTTGCCGGGTTGTTCGCCGATGTGGGACGCCTGGTCCGTCTCACCGCGGTCGAGTCAGAATACGATCGTCTGCTCGCCGGAGTGCCCGAGGAACCCGATACCTGTCCAACCGATACCGCGACGCCGGCCGGGCCGAGACACGTCGCCGCTGCCGTCGCACTGATGGAAGGCTGGGAACTGGATCCATTCCTGGTTGATGCCGTTCGTTACCATCTGGAGCCGGCGCGCAGGATCCGTGACGCGCATCACCTGGTGAAGCTGACCAACCTCGCCTACGCCATGGCGACCAGCGATCCCGTCTCCGACCGGACTCTGGAGACGGCCGATCTGCTGTTCGGACTCAACGAGGGACTGACCCGCGAGTTGCACCGCCAGGCCCGGGACGAGATCGCCCACCTTGCGGCCGTCCTGCACATCGACAAATGCGAGGGCGGCGGCGGAGCGGACATCGACGACGATCGGCGCATGCTGGGCGAACGGCTCCAGGATCTGGAGCAACTCGAACACGTGAAAGAGGAATTTGCCCCGGTTGGGCCGCAGCGACAACACTCCACCGTGCAGAGGGTCGTGTTTCTCACGCTTGGAGTGGAGACGTCCCTGCTGTTCCTGATCGACGAGGATGCAGCCTATCTCCGTGCCTGGACCGGTGAGGCAGAAGAGCCCGCCTTCGTTTTGCGGCTGGAGCGGGGGCGAAGTCTCGTGACCGATGCCCTGCTGAACCGCCACCCGATTCCGGTCACCGCAGCAGAACGACCGGGGCTCTCGGTCATCGACCAGCAGATCTTCGGCCTCTGTTCGGCAGAGACACTCTGGATCCAGCCATTGACCAGTCACGAGAAGAACCTCGGGGTGCTGGTTCTCGGTCTTGCACCCGGACAGCTTTCACGAATCGAAAAGAGGGCTGCGTTCGTGCAGGCCCTGGGGATGCAGATCGTCAGGGCGGTGGCCGAACAGGATGCACCGGCGGGTTTTGCCGAGACGACGGATACGGAACAGCACGTCCGGGAAATGGTTCACGAGGCCGGCAATCCCCTGGGCATCATCCAGAACTACCTTGCGATGCTCGGGCTCAAGCTGGGCGAACACCATGACGCGCAACACGAAATCGGGATCATCAGGGAAGAGATCGAAAGGGTCGGCCGGATCCTGATGCGCATGCGCGAGGGTCCCGAGGCTTCGCGGAGGGGTCCCGAGTCGCTCAACGAGGTGGTCGGCCGGGTCACCGACGTCTTCGCGGCCTCGATCGGTGTGACCCGAAATCTCGCCATCGAGGTGGAACTATCCCCTGACCTTCCACCGACGAACCACCCCTCCGATCACATTCGCCAGATTCTCACAAATCTGTTGAAGAACGCTTCCGAAGCCATTAAAAATGGTGGTCGGATCCGTGTCGCAACCAGAGACCCGGTGAACGTGAACGGTCATCGCTATACCGAGTTGACCGTCGAGGACAACGGACCGGGGCTCCCACCCGAGGTCATGGAAAAACTCTTCTCCCCCGTGGAATCGACCAAGGGCCTGGAGCATCAGGGCCTGGGTTTGAACATCGTGAAGCGCCTGGTGGATGACATGGATGCCATCATTCTGTGCAGCAGCAGTCCATCCGGAACACGCTTTCAGTTGCTTCTCCCCCATTCCCCGGGAATGCGCGCAACCGACTCCTGAGATCCAGGGTCAACCCCTCGGAGCATTGCGGTGTCGGACGTCGGAGACGCCCGGCCTCGCCGCGCCGGTCACGTTGCTCGCGGCGATCATACCGTTCAGAGACCCGGGGCTGGCAGAGGACAGTGACCGCCCTCGGCCTGTCGCGGAAGCGGCACCGGAGAAATGGACAGCCAGGCGCCGCCAGACGACCGCGCCACTGTGCTGATTCGGGCCACTGATGCCAGTGCACGGGGGCTGATCCTGCATATTGCGGATTGATGCGAGAGTGCTCTGCCGGCCGACCACACGCCAGACAACAAGCGCGCGGCCGGACCGGCATTGCGGCCGCCGGGATTAACGGTCGCCGGATGCGCCCTCCGGCGACTCTGATCCCATGGAACCTTCGCCGTCGGGTGGCTCAGGCATGTCGCCCTCCCGCGGCCGGGGAGTCCCCATACCGCCCTCGCCCTCCGCAGGCGGATTCCGCATACCACCCTCTGGCGGTGGAGCTTCCTCCGTCGGAGGGAGCCAGTCCTGTTGCTGCTGTTCCATCCCGGGTTCATCAGCCGGTTGGGGTGGCTCTTCCATTTCCGCGCAACCAACGAGCACGGCGAGCGGTGCTGCGGCGAGCAGAACCAGTGTCTTCTTCATGTATCGCATTTTGAAACTCCTGTTGGGACCAGACCAGACCCGGCCAGCAGCGGCGTCACGAAGCGCGCCGAGGCCATTGCCGGGCAGGCGTCGGGAATGTCTGATGCTTTGCTGAGAGCCCGGGCGTCCCTGGGCGCTTCCAGGCGGCACACGGCCCACATGGCAAGATCAAGGCCTCGCCGGGGGGGCGCCGGGCCTGTCATTCGGACCAGGGGTACCCAGGCCCTCTCGCGGCGGGACATTCATGCCGTCGTCCCCCGGCATGTCCGTTCCCCGCCCCGCCGGCGGCGCACCCATGCCACCCTCCCGTGGCGGCATACCCATGCCACGCTCGGATGGCGGCATACCCA
>JAABTX010000121.1 GCA_011389655.1 Thioalkalivibrio sp. | reverse complement strand
GAAACTTGCACACGAGAAAATCGAGCCGTTTGTAAATGCCCTGCCGGTGGTTTCATTTAAGGTGGCCGCAGGCGGCTTCAGCGAGCTGCAGAACGTGGAGCAGAGTCCGGAGGCCTTCGACTGGGTGGCCCCGCCCGATTTCATCGTGCCTAGGCCCGGCATGTTCATTGCGCAGGTGGTCGGCGAGTCCATGAACCGCCGGATTCCAAATGGCGCATGGTGCCTGTTTGCTGCGCCTGCAGGCGGTACGCGCGAGGGCAAGATCGTGATGGTACAGCACCGCGGCATCAACGACCCTGACACTGGCGCTAGCTTTACCGTTAAGCGCTATCACAGCGAGAAAACGACCGATCCCGACACGGAGTGGCGCCATGTGCGGATCATCCTCAAACCGGAATCCAGTGTGCCCGGTTATCAGCCGATCGTGCTGGAGGACGATGCACTATCTGAACTTGCTGTCATCGGCGAATACGTCGCCCAGTTGGCCAGTTGAGGGACGTCCGCCTTAGCCATTCGGTTTCGTGGGCTGATTGCCACGGCCGCGATGCGGCTCGCGATCACGGGGGTTTTGTGGGTGGTTGATACCCAATTCGCCGGCAGGGCCAGGATCCTGTGGGTGTAGAGCCGCCAAGCGGCAAGCAGGTCACGGAACGAGCGAAGGCATTGCTCCTTCTGTCCCGGATTGCGGTAACCCAAGGGGACTGCCGCCAACACGAGACGCACGCGGCGCCTTCCTGACGTAACCGTTGCAACCGTTGCCGGGGAGAGAGTATGAGTTGCGAGCTGGGGATATAGGAGCAAGGTATCCACCTGCGGCGCATCTGCGAGGGAGGCGTAAGCCAGCGCCTGGTGCAGATCTGCCCGGTGCGCATTCTGTAAATCCTGCGACTGAGCAGTCCATCCACGGCATGTGAGCAAATCTAGATGGGCCTTGTACTTGGCGGCAATCCAGATGACGCGATTCGTACCCCGGAGTTCAGCGTCCGGAACCAGCGCGTCCATTGAATGTGCCGGCCCGCGCCAGCGAAGAGGGCGACGTGCGGCCTGAATTGGGATTGCGGTCATGCCGAGAGATCGGGCCAGGTCCGCTGAGAATGAAGCGCGGTGGACGGGGTCGGGTCTCACAATCCAACTCTTTGTTGGTGCGCTGTGTTGGAATGTGAGACCTGACCCCGTTTCCTCGCACCCAGCGTACTGATTTCCGCCTTCCTGTCGCGGAGCTTATTGAGAAGCATGGCTACCTCACCCCGGGACTTGACAGCTATACAGATTCCGCAAAGCACGGTCATCCGAGAATGGGCCGCGGCTACTCAGAGGCTGTGCCGCTTGCACTTGAGAGCCCGTGGCTATCCGGGAAGCTGTCCGGTCCTCCCTGGTAGCATGCCACCAGTCAGAATGGAGAGCCCGGGTTGGATACGCTCACATCAACGAGCCAGGCCGTTGTGGTCTGCGGGATCCTCGAGGATTCGTGCGGACAGATCTTCCTCGCGCATCGGGGGATCGATCAAACACTTGCCGGGTATTGGGAGTTCCCTGGGGGCAAGACGGAGCCGGGCGAGAGCCTGGAGGCTGCGCTGTGGCGTGAGTTCCGTGAGGAGCTGGCGATGGAGATCCGGGTGGGGGAAGAGATCGGTCGCACGTGGATTCCGGGGAACGGGGAGCTCCAGTTGGTCGCCCTGCGGGCATGGACGGATGACGTGGCGCCGAGGCTGACCGTGCATGACCGCTGGTGCTGGGTGCGCCCGCAGGAGGCCCGTGACCTCGATCTCGCGTCGGCCGACGTGCCATTGCTTGAATTCTTCATTGCTGGACGTTCCACATGAGCCGAGACGACCCAGCCAAGGGCATGTCCACGGTCGACTGGGTCGGACTGCATGAGCGCCTTGACACGCCTCGAGTACGCCAGGCGCTGGAGGCGCTTGGCCTGGAGGATCACGCCCGTTGGGGGAAGGGGCTCGAGGGTGACGATCTGGCGATGAGCCTGTTCGCCGAACTGGCGCAGCGGCTGGCGGAGCGGGCTGGAGAACTGCGCGAGAAGGGGCATGAGGACTGGACGCGGGCCGTGCAGGCACTGGCGGCCGCACTGACGGCGGCCGGCCATCCGCTGTCCGGGATCGAGGAGGACCTTCCGCACCCTCCGTTTCGGCAGCTTTTGGAAGTGCGTTCCCGGGCCGCCGACCGGGTTGGGCAGCGGGAAACGGTACGGCCCGACGTACCACTGGCCCTGTCGAGCCTGCTCACCGGGTCTGATCGCACACCGAGTCTCGTTACGCAGATCGAGAAGGAACTGGCCACCGCGGATCGCGCCGATTGGCTCGTGTCGTTTATCAAATGGAGCGGGATTCGGGCCCTGCGGGAGACGCTGAAGCGCTTTACCGAGACCCGGGCAACTTGCGGCTCGCCCAGGCTGCGGATCGCGACGACTTCGTACCTTGGGGCCACGGATCTGAAGGCGATCGAGTTTCTGCTGAGCCTACCGAACACCGAGATTCGGGTCTCCTACGACACGCACCGCACGCGACTGCATGCCAAGGCGTACCTGTTCCATCGGAACACGGGGTTTGGCAGTGCCTACATCGGGTCGGCGAATGTGTCGCGGGTGGCGATGGATGAGGGCCTGGAGTGGACGGCGAAGGTCAGCGAATATGAGCTACCGCATATGTGGCGCCAGATCCAGACCTCGTTCGAAGCACACTGGCAGGATCCGGCTGAGTTTGAACCCCTCGCCGCGGAAGATCTGCCTCGCCTGCAACAAGCGCTCGAGTCGGAAGCCTGCACAGGGTCGACAGTGCAGAAGGATGCCACCACGTTCTTCGATCTGCGTCCGTATGCGTTCCAGGAGGAGATCCTGGAGGACATCCAGCGCGAACGCCGTTCGGGGATCAACCGCCATCTGGTGATCGCCGCCACCGGTACCGGCAAGACCATGATCGCCGCCTTCGACTATCGGCGCTTTGCCCGCGAGCGGGCGAATAAGGGGCGGCCGTCGCTGCTGTTTATCGCCCACCGCGAGGAGATCCTGCGTCAGGCCATGGCCAGCTTCCGTCATGTGTTGCAGGACCACGATTTTGGCGACGTGCTGGTGGGCGGGGCGCGCCCGCGTCAGGACCGCCACCTGTTTTGCACGGTGCAAAGCTGGAATGCACGAGACCTCGATCGACTCGCCCCGGGGCATTTCGATTACGTGGTTCTGGATGAGGCGCATCACAGTAGCGCCGGCAGCTACCTGCGCATCCTCGAGCATGTGCGGCCCAGATGCCTGCTCGGCCTGACTGCGACGCCGGAACGCACGGATGCCGACGATATCCGCAAGTATTTTGGCCAGCGCTATACGCATGAGATCCGCCTGCCGGATGCGATCGAAAGGCGCTTGCTGGTGCCGTTCCACTACTTCGGCGTGGCCGACCACGAGTCCGTGGATCTGAGCCGGGTGAGCTGGCAGCGCGGGGGCTATGACGCCGAAGAGCTGGAAGGCGTTTTCACCGGCAACCAGGCGCGCGCTGATTGGGTGTTGCAGCAGACCCATGAACACGCCACGGATCTCGGCACCGTCCGAGGCTTGGGTTTTTGCATCAGCCGCGCCCATGCCCGGTTCATGGCCAAGTATTTTTCGGCCAAGCAGGTGCCCAGCGCGGTGCTGACCGGCGAGAGCTCGGACCACGAGCGGGAGTCGGTACAGCGCGACCTGCGCGAGGGGCGCATTCGCTTCGTCTTCACGGTAGACCTTTACAACGAAGGTGTGGATCTACCAGAGGTCGACACGCTATTGCTGCTTAGGCCAACCGAGAGTCTGACAGTGTATCTTCAACAGCTCGGCCGTGGACTGCGCCTGAATGAGGGCAAGCCGCACCTGACAGTGCTGGATTTCGTAGCGCCTCAGGATCGGCGCTTTCGCTACGCCGATCGTTTCCGTGCCCTCAGTGCCCGCCCGGAAAAGCGCGTCGACCACCAGATCGAGCAAGGCTTCCCTTGGTTGCCCAGCGGTTGTCTGATCCACCTCGACCGCCTGGCCAGCCAACGGGTCCTAGACAACATCCGCGCGCAGATCAATCGCCAGCGTCCGCAGATAGTCCGCGAGCTGAAGAGCTGTTTCCAGCAGGACATCGATGCCGTCAGCCTGCCCGAAATGCTCGACTGCCTGCATATGGACGATGCGGAGGATCTGCTGCGCAAAGACTTGCCGTCGCGGCTGCGCGCGGACTGTGGAGGCGAGTCGGCCGAAGCGCTGGGGCCCTATGCCAGCAGCCTCAAACGGGGGCTGCAGCGCTTGGTCCGATGCGACGACCGGCAGTTGCTGGAAACCCTGCAGACTCGTCTGGCGCAGCCGGCCGCGAACATGGATCAGCTTGCTGAAGAGGATAGGCTCCGGCTGACTCTTCTCCACAGCATGCTGTGGGGTAAGACACGGCCAGGGAGTGGCGATCTCTCCGCGGTGGACGGCTTCGTTCGCGAACACCGCCCGCTTTATCGCGATCTCCAGGAAGTACTCGCCTGGCGGCGAGAGCGGATGATACCGGGCAGCGGCATCACTTTCCCGGAGCAGACTGGGCCGCTGGAACTGCACGCGTCCTACACCCGCGAGCAGATCCTGCTGGCGCTGGGGCTAGGGAGCCTGGAGAAGCCGATTACCCAGCAGGAAGGGGTTCGTCATGTGCCCGAGCGCCGGGTCGATGCATTGTTCGTCACCCTGGAGAAATCCGAGCAGGAGTTCTCCCCCACCACCATGTACGAGGACTACGCCCTCAACGAGCGGCGGTTCCATTGGCAGTCTCAGTCCGGCACCTCTCCCACCTCGCACACCGGTCAGCGCTACATCCATCATGAAGAGCTTGGCTACACCCCCATGCTGTTCGTTCGGCGGGCCAAGCGCGATGCGACCGGCCTGAGCGAGCCGTTCACCTTCTGTGGCCCGGTTCGCTACCAGCGCCATGAGGGCAGCAAGCCGATGAGCATCGTCTGGGAGCTCGAGTACGAGATGCCCACACGGCTCCTGCATCACGCCCGCCGCACGGTGCTGTAAAGCGCAAAGTAGAAGGCGATGGCTTTATTGCCGTGGATGAGGGCGCAGCCTCCAAGGTTGTAGCGCAGGTGACGGGGAAGTACCACAGCGTTCCAGTCCGCGGCCCTTCCGAGGAGGTCCTGCCCGCTGTAGTCGTGGCGGATGCTGAGGATCTGCTCGGGGTGTTCAGCGCACTGCGCGATGCGGATGCGGATGCGGATGCGGTGATGCTGGATGCGTGTCAGGTGTTCCAACGCACGCTCCGGAGACAAGCCGGTATGGGCCGCGTGCAGACGCGCCCGCATCACCCGGCGCAGGATCAGGGGTCACGAGACGGGGTCAGATGCACGAGACGCAGAGACGGGGTCGGGTCTCACGATCCAACTTTCTGTTGGTGGGCTGTGTTGGGATGTGAGACCGGACCCCGTTTCCTTCCCGCTGGGTGGCCGACATGGCGATGACAAGCGTCTTTACGTGAGCACGGGCGGCTTCAGCAGGGAGGCGCGCTACGAGGCCGACCGGGCGAAGATCCCGTTAATGCTGATGGATCTGGACGGCTTGGTAACCGCCTTGATGGCGCATTACGATGAAGCGGATTCCGAAACCCGTGCCCTGGTCCCGATGACGTGCGTGTATTGGCCGACATAGGGCAATTCGTTGAGGCGGGATGCCGAAATTATTCAGTTCAGGAGGTCGGATGATTCTCAAGGACAAGTACGGAGCAAGCGGTCAGGATGAACGTTCGAAGGCGGGCCACCAGCAGGAGCAGGACGTGGCGTTCTACCTGCGGAGGGAGTTCGGGAACGACGAAAACGTTTTGATTATCAACGATCTGCGGATCGAGCATAATGGGGAACGCGCGCAAATTGACCACCTGGTAGTGCATCCCTACGGGCTTGTGATCATCGAGTCCAAGAGCATCTACGGCGAGGTGAAGGTGAACGGCCATGGAGAATGGTCGCGTAGCTACCGCGGCGAGTGGTACGGGATGCCTTCGCCGGTCCGGCAGGCGGAGCTGCAGGAAACCCTGGTGAAGTATCTGTTGCAGGAGAACGTAGATAAGTTCCTCGGCCGATTCCTGGGCATCCAGACGCAGATTGGGGGCCGCGACTGGAGAACGCTCTGCGCAGTGTCCAGTAGTGCGATCCTGCATCGCGATGACATGCCGCGTGCGATCGCGAATCGGGTGGTGAAGAGCGAGTTCGTAGCGGAGAAAGTGCGCGAGCTTGTGGGTTCGCGGGCCAAGGGGGTGGTGACCGGAAAGCCGCGCTTCAGCGATAAGGAGCTCGAAGGGATTGGCGAATTCCTGCTGCAGAACCACATCGGGGAAGGTGCCAAGGGTTC
>JAABTX010000120.1 GCA_011389655.1 Thioalkalivibrio sp. | reverse complement strand
AAGGCGGCATCCCGCGCGTGCGGTTCGAGCCTGCGCAGGTTGTCCGCATCCCGAGCCCAGCCGGTGCCAGCCACTTCCGTAACGAGGCCGCAGAGGTCGGGATTGCTGAGCTGGATGAAGCGCCGCGGGGTCACGCCGTTGGTCACGTTGTGGAACCTTTCGGGCCACAGATCATGGAAGTCGCGCAGCACGGTGGATTTCACCAATTCGGAATGCATCGCGGCGACCCCGTTCACCGCAAAACTGCCCACCGTGGCCAGGTTCGCCATGCGTACCCGCCGCACCGGCCCCTCCGCGATCAGCGACATGCGTTCGATGCGCTCCGGGTCGAAGGGAAAACGGATGCGCAGTTCGTCCAGGAACCGGCGGTTGATCTCGTAGATGATCTCGAGATGCCGCGGCAGCAGGCGACCGAACAGGTCCACCGGCCAGGTCTCCAGCGCCTCCGGCAGCAGCGTGTGGTTGGTGTAGGCGAAGGTTTGGCGTGTGATATCCCAGGCGGGCTCCCAGTCCATGCCGTGCTCGTCGACACACAGGCGCATCAGCTCGGCCACGGCAATCGCCGGATGGGTATCGTTGAGCTGGGCCGAGAATTTCTCGTGGAAGTCTTCCAGGGTTTCCGCATCCTGCAGGTGCAGGCGGATCATGTCCTGCAGCGAGCAGGACACGAAGAAATACTGCTGCTTGAGCCGCAGTTCCTTGCCCACTTCGGGCTCGTCATTCGGGTACAGCACCTTGGTGATGTTCTCGGCCGCGACCTTCGCATGTACCGCACCGTAATAATCGCCCTGATGAAAGGCCTGCAGGTCGAAGGACCTGCCTGCTGTGGCATGCCAGAGCCGGAGCAGGTTCGTGTTGTCGACCCCAAAACCCAGAATGGGTGTGTCGTAGGCGATGCCGTAAAGGTCGATGCGTGGAACCCAGCGCACCCGAAAGCGTCCGTGTTCGTCGGTGTAGGGCTCGGTGTGGCCCCCGAACTGCACCGGATATCGGAGATGGTAACGGGGGATTTCCCAGGGGTTGCCATGGCTGAGCCAGAGGTCGCAGTCTTCCACCTGCCAGCCGTCGTCGATGCTCTGGTCGAAGATCCCGTGTTCGTACCGAATGCCGTAGCCGATCGCAGGGACCGACAGCGTCGCGAGCGAATCCAGGTAGCAGGCGGCCAGGCGTCCGAGGCCACCATTTCCGAGTCCTGGTTCCGGCTCCTCGGCGAAGATGGCCTCAAGGTCGATCCCGAGATCCCGTGCTCCCTGACGAGCGCTGTCGACGATCCCCAGATTGATCAGGTTGTTGCCCAACTGCGGACCCAGAAGAAATTCCGCGGACAGATAACAGACCGTGCGCGCACGCACGTCGCGGTAGGCCTCCGCGGTGCGGATCCAGCGCTCCAGCATGCGGTCGCGCACGGTGTATGCCGCGGCCATGAACAGGTCGTGCGTGGTTGCGACCCGCCAGTACCGAGCCTGATTGAAGAACATGCTGTCCACGAAGGCACGCTTCAGCGCCTCCGGACTCATCCCCGTGCGGGTGCGTTCGTCGATCGATCCGTGCATGGTGTGTGCTCCCTGGGGTAGTGCAATCCTCTAGGTCGCACCGGCATCGGAGCGAGCGTTGAAGCCGCTGACAACACTCATACCCGCGTCCGGCGAAGCACTGCCCGCGATTGGCCTGGGCACCTCGACCACCTTCAACGTGGTCCGCGATCCCGGCCTCAGAGCCGAGCGTACCGAAGTCCTCGCAACCTTCCTGGAACTCCCCGCAGGCATGGTCGACTCGTCGACCATGTATCGGAGCGCGGACGGTGTCGTCGGGCATGCAATCGAGCTCATCGGCGACAGCTCCACGCTGTTTTCTGCAACCAGGGCATGGACCCGCGGCGCCGGCCACGGGGCGAACCAGATGGCGGATTCGAGGGATCCGTGGGGCCTCGAACGGCTGGATCGGATGCCGGGAGTATAGGAAGGAAAAACGCCCTTTTCACAAAGGGGCAACTGCCTGTCCAACGGTGGAGACCGGAACGAGCGGACCACTACCGCCCGAACTCCCGCTCCATTCGGTCTTCGCCGATCGACATAACCTCCGCGCCCGCGCCGGGTGCGCTCAGTGTGCGGGGCGCAGGTGGCGGAGCACGCGGCCGAGCACGGGCACGTGCTCGAAGAGCCCGCTGGCGGAGTCCCAGAAATCCTTGTGCAGGAGCACCCGGCCGGCTTCGTCGAAGCGGAACTGGCTCATTCCGTAGCTGATCATGGGTTCGCCCCGGTTGAGGGCCGGGACCTCCATATGCATGCGCCAGCGGACGTAGACATCGATCCCGTCGACGGCCGTCGCGAGAAACTCGAGCCGGAGGACGTCCGCGGACTCGATTGCGTCGAGGAAGTAGGTCTCGATGGCATCAGCTCCGCGTACCGCGGCGAGGTTATCGTTCAGGTAGGCGTCCGGCGCGTAGACCTGTGCGGTCAGTTCGCGTACGGAAGCGCGGGTGACGTCGCCAAAGTATTCCCGCACGCCGGCCAGCGCGGCTTCCAGGCGCTCGGGATCTTCCTCCATGCGCCGCGCGGGCCCGGCGCTTTCCTCGAGCGCAACGAGGTAGCTGGCATCGAGTTCGGCGGCGGTCATGCCACCCCCGCATCCGGTGAGCAGCGTCGTGGCGAGGACAAGGAGTGGCAGAATCGGGTAGCGGGCGCGGTTCACCTGAACAGCCTCCGGCGCAGCAGGGTGTCGGCCAGGGGGAAAAGCACGCGGGGCAGGCCGCCATCGAAGAGGGCACGGCGAGCATCCAGGTGGTGGCACCATCCGACATGCCGGTGGCCCGGTTGCGAGAGCAGTCGCGGGGCGGGTTGCACTGAGCATGACCGCGCCGGGGCGTGTCCCGGCTCGGTGTCTCGTCCGCCATTGGTCACCTGCGCCGTCTTCGTGCCACCGGCGAGAAGAGGCGACCGGGGTGGACTCCCGGGTCGCTGTCACCTAGTCTTTTTTTGGTGGGCGGTACTGGGTTCGAACCAGTGACCCCTGCCGTGTGAAGGCAGTGCTCTACCGCTGAGCTAACCGCCCGGGTTAGGCCGGCAAAGAGTAAGCCCCGACCGGGTTGCGGTCAAGCACTCGCCGCGAGCTGTGCCCGACCCCGGGGAAGGCCGCCACCGACGGCCGCGCTTCGGGAACCGTTTTCTCTTCCGCTCCTCCAAAGCGCAGGCCAATCACACCGAATCTCCAACCGAAGGGAGCGACCATGAGCGACGTCACCTCCGCCGATCAACCCGGGATGCCGCGCTATGTGCTGATACAGCGCCTGCTGCACTGGCTTATCGCGGTCCTCGTGCTACTGGCCTTCGCCTTCGGCGGCACCATCGGATATTTCGGGTTCGACGGTCTCCGCGAGATGCTCGGTGCGGCAGGGACCGACCTGGTCTACACGACCCACAAGACCCTCGGGGTGCTGATTCTCGGCTTCATGCTGTTGAGGCTGCTGACCCGGCTCACCTTCGGCAAGCCCGCCTATGCGACACCACTGCCGGCCCCACAGCGCGTCGCCAGCCAGATGGTGCACAGGCTGTTCTACCTTCTGCTGATCGCAATGCCGATCCTCGGATGGCTGGCCACGGCCGCCGGCGGGTTTCCGGTCAATCTGTTCCAGTTCGAGCTGCCCGGCCTGATCGGTCGTGACGACGCACTGTCGGAGACCCTCTTTCTCTGGCACCAGTACGTCGGTTATGCACTGATCGCACTGATCGTTCTGCATATCGCCGGCGCCATGCACCACTGGCTCATCCGCCGCGACGAGGTAATGCAGAGGATGAGTCTCCTGCGCCGAAGAGAAGTCGGCTGATCACGGTCAGACCGGTGCAATCGCCCGACACCGCTCACGCGTCGTTGCAGGCGTCCTCCCACCCGCTTTCCGACCCGAGCCCGCGTCTGTTCCTCACGCGGTCCCGGGTGCCCGCCCGGCGCGCCCGGCGATCCTGAAGCCAGGCGACCGGCGCACCGGCCGCGTCTCCCGAACCCGTCCGCTCGGGGGCCGCAACCGCACAGGACTCGAGCCTGCCGAGCACCGCCAGTGCGGCACTGGGCGCGAGTTCCGACGGGGCGAGCAGCAGATTCCGTTCACGCAGCCAGTATCCTGCGCGCTGGCTCCCGCTGACGCGCACCAGCAGGGGTGAGAGCAGCAACCCGCTGAACACCGGGGACAGCCACCAGAAGAATCCTGGCGCGCCCCAGGCAACCGCCGCTCCCCAGACCAGCCCTCCCAGCACGAAGGGCCGCGTACGTTGCCAGCTCTCGTGCCAGGACACCATCCGCCCCTCGCGCGACTGGGACGTCCAGCTCACGTTGCGCCCGAGGACGACCGCCCCGACGAAAAGGCTGTGGAAGGCCATCATCAAGGGCGCGATCAGGACCGAGTACAGGGTTTCGAGCAGTCCGCCAAGCACCAGACGCGCCGGTCCACCGAATCGCTCCGGTTCGCGGCGCAGGGCGAGGGCCACGCCGAACAGCTTCGGCAGCAGCAACAGGACCACGGTTACCGCCAGCAGCAGGTAGGCCAGGGGTGCGTACACCGGGATGGAGCCGTGCTGCGCCGCCGAGGCCATCCCCGGCGCCTGGAGCTGATACGCGACGACCGCGGCCGCCGAGGCAGTCCCCAGCATCAGGAGCCAGAACAGCGAGGCGAGATAGGCAAGCGCCCCGAACAGCAAGTGCAGCCGGCTCACCGGATGCAGCCCGGCCGTGCTCAGCAGCCGCAGGTGCTGGAGATTGCCCTGCGACCAGCGCCGATCACGCCGGGCGTAATCCACGAGGTTGCCCGGGAGTTCCTCGTAACTTCCGGAGAGATCCGGGAGCAGCCACACGTCCCAACCGCCACGGCGCAGCAGCGCGGCCTCAACGAAATCGTGGCTCAGGATCTCGCCACCCAGCGGCGGCCGGCCCGACAGCACCGGAAGCTCGCAGTGCTCCACAAACGGCCGGACACGGATGATCGCGTTGTGTCCCCAGTAGTTGCCGGCACTCCCCTGCCAGAAGCTCAGACCCGTGGCGAGCATCGGCCCGTGCAGGGCACTGGCGAACTGCTGGAAGCGTCCAAACAGGGATTCCTGACGCACCGGCAGCGGCATTGTCTGGATCAGGCCCGCGTCGGGATTCGCATCCATCAGCCGCACCAGCTGCACCAGCGTCGGGCCCTCCATCACGCTGTCGGCGTCCAGGACGATCATGTAATCGTAGCGGCCGCCCCAGCGCTGGCAGAACTCGGCGATATTGCCGGCCTTGCGACCGCTGTTCACCGGCCGCCTCCGATAGTGGGTACGGCAGGGTGCCGGCAGTCGACCCTGCAGGGCCCACACGGTCCGCTCCTCCTCAGGAATCACATCCGGGTCATTGCTGTCGCTGAGCAGAAACAGATCGAAGGCCGCCGCCTGTCCGGTAGCCAGCAGGGAATGGCAGATGGCCTCCGCGCCCTGCATCACGCGCGCCGGGTCCTCGTTGCAGATGGGTATCACGATGGCGGTCCGCCGTCCGGCCAGCCGGACAGGCCCCGCGGACACGGCTCCCGCCGGGACCGGACGCAGGGTGAGGGGATCGCGCCTCAGCAAACGGAGCACGAAACCTGCCGCCGCGGTCCAGAACGAGATCGCGATCCAGGTGAATGTGCACAGAAACAGCGCGAATATCACCCAGAGCAGCGGCCCCATTCCCGTGGTCGGCAGGATGCGGGTCATCAGGAATGCGGCCGGGGCCACCGTGCCCAGGACCAATCCCAGGAAAAGCACGCGCCGCCCTCGCCTACCGGGCGCCTGAAGGATCTCCCCCGCGGCCTCGCCCGCGGGATCCCTGGCCGGATCGTGTCCGACCACCGCTTCAGAGTTCATCGGGATACCACACGTGATTCCAGGTCTCCGTGACGGGGGCGCCATCCAGGGTGAGCAGCAGGCGCAGATCCGCGGCGCGCCCGCCCGCGGGATCCAGCAGGAAGGTGGCGCGCCAGCCCTCGCCGTCCGGCAGCCGGCGTACGTGCACATCGTCAAGACGTCCTGCGCTCGTATCCAGCTGCACACCGACGGCCGCGTCCGGACCGAGACCCTCGAGTGCCCCACCCGCGAAATCGACGATGTAGCGGCGCAGGCTGCGCGGCGGCGGGTCTGCCGCACCGGGAACCGCACCCCAGCCGCTGCGTGTGCGCACCACACGGGCAGGCGGATCGCCCGGGGGTGTGTCGTCGAAGACGGTCAGCCGGTAGCGATAGTGGCGCCGCTCGCCGGCCGAGAACGGACGGTCGCCCACCCAGAAGGCGACGATGTTGTCGATGGTTTCGTCCGGCGCGGGAATCTCCACCAGCTCGACACCGCCGGCGCCCCAGTCACCGCCCATCGGGGTCACCCACTGGCTGGGCCGGCGGTGGTATTCGGCCTCCATGTCCAGATAGTCCGCGAACTCCCGGTTGCGCTGCACCAGACCGAAACCACCCGGATCGCGGTCGCGCAGGGAGGTTCCCCGCACGGCGCGCGGGTTGGCCAGCGGTCGCCAGATCCACTCGCCGGCACCGGTCAGCACCTGGAGTCCCTCGGAG
>JAABTX010000119.1 GCA_011389655.1 Thioalkalivibrio sp. | reverse complement strand
CGAGGTCGAGGACGAAGAGACGGTCCTCGAGGCCGCGCTCCGGCAGGGGTTTGCCTTTCCCTATGGCTGCCGCAACGGTGCCTGCGGCTCCTGCAAGGGGAGGCTGCTTTCGGGTGAGGTCAGTTATGGCCCCCAGCGCCCGCCCGGGCTGAGCGCCGAGGACGAGGCGGCCGGCTTCGCGCTGTTCTGCCAGGCGGTGCCGGTCGACGACCTCGAGATCGAGGTGCGCCAGATCGGGGCCGCGCGCGACATCGTGGTGAAGACGCTCCCCTGTCGGGTCGCGCAGCGGCGCCTGCTCGCCCCGGATGTGGTCGAACTGCGGCTGAGGCTGCCGGCCAGCGAGCGCCTGCAGTTCCTCGCCGGCCAGTTCCTCGACATCCTGCTGAAGGGGGGCGAGCGGCGGAGCTACTCGCTCGCGAATGCACCGCACGACGACGAGCACCTGGTGCTGCACGTGAAGAAGGTCCCCGGCGGTCGCTTTTCGGACGCGGCCTTCAACGAGATGAAGGAGAAGGCCCTGCTGCGCATCGAGGGCCCGCTCGGCAGCTTCATCCTGGACGAGGAATCGGAACGCCCGCGCCTGTTCGTGGGCGGGGGTACCGGCTTTGCGCCGCTGAAGGGGATGATCGACCACCTGATGGAGCAGGGACTGGAGCAGCCGATCCACCTCTTCTGGGGAGCGCGCGACCCCGTGGGCGTCTACGCACCGGACTGGATCCGCGAGCAGGCCGACCGGGCCGGCGATCGCTTCCGCTTCACGCCGGTGTTGTCGGAGGCCGCTGCCGAGGAGGTGGCGGGGTTCCCGGCCGCTACCGGTTGGCTGCACGACGCGGTGCTCGCCGCCTATCCCGATCTCTCCGGCTTCGATGTCTACATGGCCGGCCCGCCGCCGATGATCCAGGCGGCCCGCAAGGCCTTCACCGCCGCTGGCCTCCCCGAAGACCGCCTGTTCTACGACAGCTTCGAGCCCGCCGCGAAACCGGAGACCGTCCCCGGCTGAACCCGGCAAGCCCCTGTGGGAGCGGCCTTCGGCCGCGATGGCGGCGCCGAACCGGCCGGGGCCGATCGCGGCCAGAGGCCGCTCCTACGGAGACGTCGCGCCCCCGAAGCCTGTGGGAGCGATCGGCAGGTCGCCCTTAGCCTGAAAGCCCCGACCCCTCACAACCGCCAAGACACCCGACGACGGCCCGAAACATCGCTGCGTCGGTCGGATCCTCCGCGGTCACGACGTCGGCCCGAAACCCCAGTTCCCTCGCTCTTTCGGCCACGCGGGCCGCGCCCACCACCAAACGCGTACGCCACAGGGTCTCTCCGGTCACCGGGCCCAGCATCTTCACCAGATTCTGCAGACTCTCGCCGCTGGTCACGGTGACCACATCGATCCCTCCGGCCTCGAGCGATGCCCGCAGCTGCCGGGGATCGATCTCCGGCAGCGCGCGCCGGTAGGCCTCGACATGGGTCACCTCCGCACCGCGGGAGCGCAGGGTCGACGCGAGCTGCTCGCGCCCGCCGTCACCACGGAAGACCACCACCCGCAGACCCTCGACCGACTGCAGCGCGTCGGTGGCCAGAAGCGCCTCGCTGTCGAAGCGGCGCTCGGGAACGATGTCGGGCGCCAGCCCCTGTGCCGCCAGTTCCCGCGCCGTGCTGGCCCCGATCGCCGCGGCCCGGAGCCCCGGCGGCCACGGGCCACGCGCCAGGGCCTCGGGTACCACCCGCCGCACCGCGTTCGCGCTCACGAAGACCGCGATGTCGTAGGCGGCCAGGCCCTGCAGTGCCGCCCGAAGCCCGGAGGGATCCCGCGGCCCCCGGATCTCGATCACCGGAAAGCGGGTCACCCGGGCCCCTGCCTGCTCCAGCATCGCGCAAAAGGCGCCGGCCTGCGCCTCGGGCCGGGTGACCAACACGTGGCGCCCGTCGAGCGGCGTATCGGGTCCTGGGGCGGCCGCCATGCCCGGCGTCTACCGGTGCGCCAGCGCGAGCAGCTCCCCCGCGCCCTGGTCGAGCAGCTCCACCGCCAGCGCGACGCCCAGCGCCCCGGCCTCTTCGCGGGGTCCATCGGTCTCCGCGTACAGGATGCGGCTGCCATCCGTCGCTCCCACCAGCCCCCGCAGCAGGATCTGGTCCCCCTGCAGCACCGCATGCGCGGCCAGTGGCACCTGACAGCCACCCTCCAGACGCCGGTTGAAGGCCCGCTCGGCGCGCACCCGGTCGCTGGTGTCCCGATGGTTCAGGGGTGCGATCAGGCTCCCCACGGCCGCGTCACGCTCGCGGCACTCGATCGCGATCGCGCCCTGTCCGACTGCCGGGAGGCTCACCTCCGGCTCCAGCCGGGCCCGGATACGCTGCTGGAAGCCAAGGCGCTTCAGGCCCGCGGCGGCCAGCAGGATCGCCTGGTACTCCCCGCCGTCAAGCTTCGCCAGGCGGGTGTTCACGTTGCCGCGCAGGTCGGTCACCACGAGGTCCGGCCGCCGCGCGCGCAGCTGGCACTGGCGGCGCAGGCTGGACGATCCCACGCGCGAGCCCTCCGGAAGCGCGTCCAGGTCCGCAAAGTCGTTGGAGACGAAGGCGTCCAGCGGGTCTTCCCGCTCCAGGATCACCGGCAGTTCGAGGTGCTCCGGCAGTTCCATCGGCACGTCCTTCACCGAGTGCACCGCGATGTCGGCCCGATCCTCCAGCAGCGCGATCTCCAGCTCCTTCACGAACAGGCCCTTGCCGCCGATGCGCGCGAGGGGGGAGTCGAGGATGCGGTCGCCCTGCGTGGTCATTCTCACCAGCTCGACCTCGAGGTCCGGATGTGCGCGGCGCAGCTCGCTGGCGACGTGTTCCGCCTGCCAGACGGCGAGCGGGCTCTTGCGGGTGGCGATGCGCAGGGTCTTCATGAAGCCTTGTCTCCGGCCGGGTGTCGCTGGACTGAACCGCCAAGTATAGCCGCCTTGCCGGTAAAGCCTCTCAGCGGGGTCGCGCCCCCAGGGGGCCAGATTCAAAATCTGTCCGCCGTCGCCCTCGGGGACCGCCGCATCGGCGGCCGGCGGCCGTCAGCGGGACGCCGTGTATACATCCTTGTAGGCTTGACGGCAGCATCCGTGCTGCCGACACCCGCCGACGGCCATCGGCCGCCGACGCTCACTCAATCGCTCATGCGCCTTCGGGACCGCCTCGCGCCTTCGGGGACAGATTTAGAAATCTGTCCCCTTCTCCCTTCCCTTTGGTCCTACCCGTGGTCCGGCCCCATCTGCCCCGATGCTATAATCCTGCGCCCCGGGGACAGATTCGAAATCTGTCCCCGCTCGTCAGCCCGTCCCCAGTCCCAGACCGAGAGCCCGCAATGCCGCAGGACCCAGCCGCCCCCTCCGACGCCCATCCGGCCGCCAAGCTCTGGGGCGGTCGCTTCAGCGAGGCCACCGACGCCTTCGTCGAGGAATTCACCGCGTCCGTGGGCTTCGACCGGCGACTGTACGCGCAGGATATCGCCGGCTCGATCGCGCACGCGACCATGCTCGCGGAGGTCGGCGTGCTGACCCAGGCCGAGGCGGGCGCGATCACCGCGGGTCTCGAGGGGATCCGCGCCGAGATCGAGGCGGGCGCCTTCGCGTGGAGCGTCGCGCGCGAGGACGTGCACATGAACATCGAGGCGCGTCTGATCGAGAAGATCGGCGAGACCGGCAAGAAACTGCACACCGGCCGTTCGCGCAACGACCAGGTCGCGACCGACATCCGCCTGTGGCTGCGCGATGCGATTGACGGCCTGATTGCGCAGGTCCGCCAGTATCAGCACGGTCTGCTGGACCTCGCCGAGCGCGAGCACGCGACGGTGATGCCCGGCTTCACCCACCTGCAGACCGCACAGCCGGTCACCTTCGGCCACCATCTGCTGGCCTGGTACGAGATGCTGGACCGCGATGCCGAGAGGCTCGCCGACTGCCGCCGCCGGGTGAACCGCCTGCCGCTGGGCGCGGCCGCGCTGGCGGGTACCTCCTACCCGCTCGACCGGGAGCTGACCGCCCGCCTGCTCGGCTTCGAGGGGATCTGCCGCAACTCCCTGGACGCGGTCAGCGACCGCGACTTCGCGATCGAATTCACGTCCTGCGCGGCCCTGATCATGATGCACCTGTCGCGCCAGGCCGAGGAGCTGATTCTCTGGACCAGCGCGCAGTTCGCGTTCATCGAACTGCCGGATCGCTACTGCACCGGCTCCTCGATCATGCCGCAGAAGAAGAACCCGGACGTGCCGGAGCTGGTGCGCGGCAAGACCGGCCGGGTATACGGGCACCTGGTGTCCCTGCTCACGCTGATGAAGGGGCAGCCGCTCGCCTACAACAAGGACAATCAGGAAGACAAGGAGCCGCTGTTCGACACTGTCGACACGCTCGCCGGGAGTCTGCGCGCCTTTGCCGACATGGTCCCGAATCTGAAGGCAAATGCCGGTAACATGCTGGCATCAACGCGAAAGGGCTTTGCGACCGCGACCGATCTCGCGGACTACCTGGTCGGGCGGGGGCTGCCGTTTCGCGACGCGCACGAGGTGGTGGGGCGCGCGGTCCGGCGCGCGGACGAGCGGGGCTGCGACCTTGCCGAACTGCCACTTGCCGAGCTGCAGGGCTTCGACGCGCGCATTGGCGAAGACGTCTACGACCTGCTGACCCCCGAGGGCTCGGCCGAGGCCCGGAACCTCCCCGGCGGCACCGCCCCCGCGCAGGTGCTCGCCCGCATCGCCGAGGCGCGCGAGGCGCTAGCCCGCGGGGATGCCTCTTCCGGGTGAGGGCCCGCCGCTGCTGGAGCAGGCGGCAAGCCGCCTGAAGGGCAAGGCGGGAGCGAGCTCCCGCACTCCAGCACCGTGGAGTGCGGCGGCTTGCCGCCGCTTTCATCGCAGGGGGCTTGCCCCCTGCCGGCGGCGCCGGGAGCGAGCTCCCGCACTCCAGGACTACTCCAGATAGGAGTCGATCACCTGCCAGGTGACATTGCCGTGGGCCGCATCGTATTCCAGCAGCATCTGGCCGCGGATGTGGCCGTCCTCGAAGGTGGCGAGGACCCAGCGGTCGTTCAGCACGTGGATGCCCTCGGGCACGAAGTACATGCTCCCGCCGAGCACCGGCTCGTGGGGGATCAGCTCCGGCTGCTCCGCCAGATTGCGGCGCAGCTGCTGCTCCGGGCGGGCAAGGCCACGCCGCTGCAGGGCCTGGATCTGGGCGTTGGTCAGGCCAACGTCCGCGGGGCGCGGCACCTCGTCGCGAAGGTACTCGCCCAGCCGCATCTGCGTCTCCAGCAACTCCCGATTGGCCTCGGTCAGGTCCTGTTCCAGGCCGACTCCGCGCGCGATGTAGATCGCCAGCACGATCACGAAGAACAGCATGAACCCGAGCCAGGCAAGACGCTCGGTGAACTTCAGGCCTGCGCTGTTCGTGTCGTCAGCCATCAATCACTCCGGGACCTGATCAGTACGAAGGTTCCGGGATGGGTCCGGAAACGTCACGGCTCTCTCATCTCCATCATCATGCGCGCCGCGTCGGCGGCGGCCTGGGTGCGCGGGTAGTACTGCAGCACGTATTCGGCCCTGGCCCGCGCCTGGCTGCGGTCGCCGCGCTCCCGGGCCCGGTCGGCGAGGGCCAGTTCCGCGCTTGCAATGCCCTCGCGCAGAGGCACCAGGCGCGGCGCCAGTTCGTCGCCATACTCTGAGAGTGGCCGGTCGCGCAGATAGTTCGCGATCTCGCGGGCCACCGCGCGCCCCTCGCGGATACGCACTTCCGGTTCCACCCGATTGGCCCGCGCCCATTCACCGAAACCCGCCAGCGCGTGCAGGTAGGCCGCATAGTCCGCGTCCGGGTGTCCCGGCGCGTCTTCCAGGAAGGCCGCCGAGGCCTTCCGCGCACGGGAGAAGTCCCCGGTCTGCAGGCAGATCTGGCTGACTCCCAGCCGACGGTCCGCCTGGGTCCCGGCGCCGATGTCCATTCGGTCGAACGCGGCCCGGCAGTCCCCGCCCTGCAGCGCCCGGGTCAGTTCGTCCGCCGGCATTGCCGGCCGCTGATCCGGCGCCGTCGCACAGGCACCCAGCCACAGCACGGGGGCAAGGAGCAACAGGCGGGCAAGGGTCGGGAGCATGCAGCGATTCCGGCGACGTGCGAGACAGCGCATCATAACTCGGATCGAGGGCGCATTCAGCCGGGGCCGCACGTCCGGCAGGCCATCCGGAACCTTCGATAGTCGATCGCCTTGCCGAACTCTCCCCATGGCCGCTAGCGCCCGGTCAACTGCAGGCGATAGCCGCCATCGGACTCCCGCCGGGCAACGCTGTCGAGGGCGGCCACCAGGTTCCGGTGGGCATCGGGGTTGGCTCGCAGTTCCAGATCCACCCGGTATTCCCCCGCCGGATGCCACGCGGCGTCCCCCGTGGCCACAAGCGGGGAGTCCGGGCGGGACTCGATGCGTGCCACCAGCGCTCCGTCGGCCGCGTCCAGTTCGGCCCCGTAGTCGCCCAGCGGGATCGGGCGCGGGAGGCCGCCGGCGGCGCTGGCCCAGAGCACGGCGCCTTCGGCCTCCTCGAAGCCTGCGTCGTCCGACCA
>JAABTX010000118.1 GCA_011389655.1 Thioalkalivibrio sp. | reverse complement strand
TGCCTCGATGCGCGCGGGCACAGGCCAGCGCCTTGCTCAAGGGGTTGGTGGGGGTCAGGTCCGGACGGTGGCAGTGTTCGTCGCACCAGCACCAGCACCAGCACCAGCACCAGCAGTCCTGTACCTTCGGGAGCGTTTGCTCGGTGCGGAGGGGGGTTATCGGCGCCCTCCAGGCCGCGCGTGCGGATCTCTTCTTCCACGGCATACAACGCCTGGATCTGCTGCAAGGCCTCGCCCGCCGCCAGCGGTTCGGTGTCCAGCGCACGTTCGAAGTGCCGCCGCGTACGCGCCCAGCACTTGGCGTGGACGACCCCGCCTGATTGCTTCTCGAAGCGTCCATAGGCCCCGTGGCCATTACCCGTGCAGCACCCCGGTCAAGTTCGCTCCGAGGATCGCCTTCACGTTGTTGACGTTGCGGTTGCTGGAGTAGGGGAAGCAGATCTCATCCTCTTCGCCATAGACCCGCCAGAAGTAGGCGGTGCGCATCTTGCCCAGGGGCGTTGCACCCGGCCTTGATCGGCGTCGCGTCCATTGTTACCAACCGCCCTTGGCAGATGTGCTCGAACTGCGCCTTGTAGATCGGCTCGAGCAGATCGACGGCACGGGCCGTGAGCGTTCCCAGGGTCACCCGGCTCACATGGATCCCTCCTCTGCAGCACACGCTGGTACTCCCGGCACAGCGGCAGGTGGTACAGGAACTTCTCGACCAGCATCCCGACCAGGAAGCTGATATCGGCGAGACTGCGCTCGCGCACGTTCGACGGCGTCGGTGTGGTGATCACCTGTTCGGTATCGCGGCGCTTGAGCGCCGGGCCAACAGGCGGCTCCGGCTCAACCCCGGTCTTCGGGCACCGCCAGCTCGGCGAACCAGTGCGCGGCCGGAGCGGGAGGCGCCTCTGAGAACCGCCCCTCGCGAACGAACTCCCGTTTCCAGTTTTGCAGGCTACTGACCGACAGCCCCTCGGCAGCGCAGAACGCCACCTAGCTCAGACCGTTCTCCATCTTCCGCTGCACGATCGCGCAACACGTCTGCGCATTCCGTTGCACCCGCCGTCCCATCGCTGCCATCTCCCACTGTTTCTCGATCGTAATCAGCGTAGGCCGCGGCGAACCGCCGCGAAAGGACGTCGTGGAATCTGCGCTTCCAGCTCGATTGAGTTGCACCGCGATCCAACCCAGCAACATCCCGTAATTGTGAGAGACCAGAGATTTTACGGTCTCGCAGCGGATCCATCACCAAGCCCTTGACCGCAGGTTGGAGTTAGCCCTGCACCTCCCGAAGCAACTGGTTCAGCCCGACCTTGGCCTTGGTCCTCTCGTCCACGCGCTTCACGATCACCGCGCAGTACAGTGAGTACTTGCCGTCCTTCGCGGGCAGGGTGCCGGAGACTACCACCGCCCCGGCGGGCACACGGCCATAGGTGATCTCGTCCCTTTCGCGGTCATAGATGCGCGTGCTCTGGCCGATGAAGACCCCCATGGAGATCACGGCTCCTTCCTCGACGATCACGCCCTCCACGATCTCCGAACGGGCACCGATGAAGCAGTTGTCCTCGATGATCGTCGGTGCCGCCTGCAGCGGCTCTAGCACGCCGCCAATGCCCACGCCGCCGGACAGGTGCACGTTCCTGCCCACCTGGGCGCAGGATCCGACGGTGGCCCAGGTATCGACCATCGTGCCCTCGTCCACGTAGGCGCCGATGTTCACGTAAGAAGGCATCAGCACCACGTTCGGAGCGATGTACGCGCCCTTGCGCGCGGTGGCGGGGGGCACCACGCGAACGCCGCCCGAGCGGAAGTCGCGGCTGCTCGTGTCGGCGAACTTGGACGGGACCTTGTCGTAGTAGTTGGTGAAACCGCCCTTGATGAACTGGTTTTCCTCGATGCGGAAGGAGAGCAGCACCGCCTTCTTCAGCCACTCGTGCACCGTCCACTGCCCGTCGACCTTTTCGGCGACGCGCAGGCTGCCGCGGTCGAGCAGATCAATGGTCTCGCGCACGGCGTCCTTCACCGTGGTCTCGACGTTGCGGGGGGTAATCTGGGTGCGCCGCTCGAAGGCGGCCTCGATGACGGCTTTGAGGTCGGACATGTATTCGTTCCTTTGGGTCGGTGGGACTGTCTGGCGCCCGGAGCGGCCGGACGGTTCGTTTGCGGGATGGGGCATCGCTCCTGTGGCAAGCCGCTGCGGCGGCCGTGGCGAACCGCAGTGGGGCCGCCAGTATACCCAACCCTGCCGGCGGTTCCGCATCCGAAGGTGTTGGGTGGTGCAAGCTCCCGGCGTCGCGGCATGGCCGAGGTCGATCGCGGCTGGAAGCCGCTCCCACGAAGCCCCCGTGGGAGCGGCCTGTGTGGCATGGTCGAGGCCGATCGCGGCTGGAAGCCGCTCCCACGAAGCCCCTGTGGGAGCGGCCTGTGTGGCATGGCCGAGGTCGATCGCGGCTGGAAGCCGCTCCCACGAAGCCCCTGTGGGAGCGGCTTCCAGCCGCGATGCGGCGCGGACCGAAGCCGAAGCTTCCGACCCCGTGGGAGCGGCCTCCGGCCGCGATGCGGCGTGAACCGGGGCAGAACCCTTCTTCATCCCTCGTCCGTCCCCTCAGCCAGATCCCCCACCGCCAGGTCGATCAGTGCCTGCGCCCACCCGAATTCCCGATAGCCTGCGCGCAGGTGGGCAAGGTAACCGGGCGCCACCGGCAGGCCCGTCGTCACGCGATCGGGATGCGCGATCCAGGTGTGGGCGAGGCGCAGGCCCCGCGCGCCGTCCGGCCGAAAGGGGAGCGCCACGCGCAGGTAGTGATCCGGAGTCCCCTCGAACCGGTCCATGGCCTGGAGTTGCCAGGGCTCCACCCGGTGCAGGGCACCGGGGCAGCGGTCCTGGCCGGTGAAACGCAGGTTCGCTACCACCCGGGCTCTGCCCGCCGCACGCTTCTCGAGGCTCAGGCGGAAGCCCGGAAAGGTGCCGGGCCGGCGTCGGCCCACCGGACCGATCCGTTTCTGGATGCGCGACAGACGGAGATTGGACCCGTAGGCGACCATCGGCTGCTGTCCCGGGCGGTTTTCCAGCAGGTACCGGCGGTAGTCGCCGTGGGCGATGCGTGCATTGCCGGGTGGTCTGCGGTTGTAGCGGTAGGTGGCCGCCGCGAACCGTGTTCCGGAGAGACTGCGGGCCGGTATCTCCACCCGCTGGTAGAGCGATCCGGACGGATCACTGGGATCGAAGTCCTCGATGCGGTCGATCCGGCGCAGTGTCGCGGCATCGACATCCCAGATCTCGCCGACGACAAGGCCGCGTCCCGGGCGCAGACCCGGGTAGCGCCCGAGATCGAACAGCTGCCCCTCGACCAGCGCAGGACCGAGAAACCGCGCCCCATGCAGCACCTGCGCCCGGCTCAGACCGCGCAACAGCGTGCCATACACGAACAGTCGGCTCCCGGAGGCCGTCATTGCTTCGTGGATGCGCGGAACATCACTTCATTGTAAGGGCACTGGACCCGTGCGGCGTCGCGTTGCATCTTGCGTCCTGCATTGCGGGTGGCAGTGCCGGAACCGGGTTTCCCTGTATCGCGGGGTGTTTATTGCCGGGGCCGTGGGCTGTCGGCATCCTTTGCAGACAGGAATCAGGTCGGGGGCGTTAACGCCCCTCCTTTTTCGGGTAAAATGGGACCAAATAGGTACTGTTTGACCGGATCGGTACTGTTTAACGGAGCGCCTCCGGAACCATGCTACGAATCAGCAAGCTCAGTGACTACGCCATCGTGATCCTGTCCGAGATCGCACGGGAGCAGGGTGTGCAGGGAATCACCGCCCGGCAGTTGTCGGAGAACACCCGGATTGCCATGCCGACCGTGGTCAAGCTGCTGAAGCTGCTCAGGGATCACGGGGTCCTGCTGTCGATTCAGGGCCGCAACGGCGGATACCGCCTGGCCCGGCGCCCGGGAGACACGAGCCTCGCGGTGATCATCGAAGCGGTGGAGGGTCCCATCGCCCTGACCGAATGCATGACCGAGGAACTGGACTGCCAGATTCACAGCAATTGCAATACCCGTCCGCACTGGGTGCACATCAACGCGGCCTTTCGCCAGGCCCTGTCCGTCGTCACGCTCAACGACCTGATCACCGGCACGGTTCCGGTGCCGGTGACCTGGGGCGGGGCCCGCGCGGCAGCACTCTGAACGATTCATCGAGACCAACCGGAGCGAGAACCATGTCCACGCAATCCCAAGACGTCGAGCAACTGATCAAGCGCGAATACAAGTATGGATTCAGCACGGATATCGATCAGGAGATCCTGCCGCCAGGGCTGAACGAGGACGTGATCCGTGCGATCTCGGCGAAGAAGAAGGAGCCGGAGTTCATGCTGAAGTGGCGCCTGGAGGCCTATCGGCACTGGCTGACGATGCGCGAGCCGAGTTGGGCGCACGTCCACTACCCGAAGATCGACTACCAGGCCATTTCCTACTACGCGGCCCCGAAGCCGAAGGATGACGCCCCGAAGAGCCTCGACGAGGTCGATCCGAAGCTGCTCGAGACCTACGAGAAGCTGGGCATCCCGCTGCACGAGCGGGCGCGGCTGGCCGGTGTGGCGGTGGACGCGGTCTTCGACAGCGTCTCCGTGACGACGACCTTCAAGGAAAAGCTCGCCGAGGCCGGCGTGATCTTCTGCTCGTTCTCCGACGCGGTGCATGACCACCCGGAGCTGGTGGAGAAGTACCTGGGCTCGGTGGTTCCTGCCGGCGACAACTACTTTGCCGCGCTGAATGCCGCCGTGTTCTCGGACGGCTCCTTCGTGTACGTCCCGAAGGGCGTGCGCTGCCCGATGGAGCTGTCGACGTACTTCCGCATCAATGCGATGAACACCGGCCAGTTCGAGCGCACGCTGATCATCGCCGAGGAGGGCTCGCACGTCAGCTACCTCGAGGGCTGCACCGCGCCGCAGCGCGACGAAAACCAGCTGCACGCGGCGGTGGTGGAGCTGATCGCACTGGACGATGCCGAGATCAAGTACTCCACGGTGCAGAACTGGTACCCGGGTGATGAGGAAGGCAAGGGCGGCATCTACAACTTCGTGACCAAGCGGGGCGAGTGCCGCGGCCGCAACAGCAAGATCTCCTGGACCCAGGTCGAGGCCGGTTCCGCGATCACCTGGAAGTACCCGAGCTGCGTGCTGCTCGGTGACAACTCGGTGGGCGAGTTCTACTCGGTCGCGGTGGGCAACAACCTGCAGCAGATCGACAGCGGTACGAAGATGGTCCACGTCGGCAAGAACACCCGGAGCACCATCATCTCCAAGGGCATCTCCGCGGGACGGGCGAACAACGCCTACCGGGGGCTGGTGAAGGTCGTCGGAAGCGCCGAGGGCGCGCGCAACTACACGCAGTGCGACTCGCTGCTGCTGGGCGACCGCTGCGGCGCGCATACCTATCCGTACATCGAGGCGAAGAACCCGACCGCCCAGATCGAGCACGAGGCGACCACCTCGAAGATCGGCGATGACCAGATCTTCTATCTGAAGCAGCGCGGAATCTCCGAGGAGGATGCGGTCAACATGATCGTGAACGGCTTCTGCAAGGAGGTCTTCGGCGAGCTGCCGATGGAATTCGCGGTGGAGGCCCAGGCCCTGCTGGCGGTATCGCTGGAAGGCGCGGTCGGCTGATTGCGCGAGCCGGGCTGCAATCCGACGATCTGGAGGAGAAACAGATGAAGATGCAGGAACTGATGGAAGCCTTCGAGATGCTTCCGGACTGGGAAGACCGCTACAAGATGATCGAGGACATGGGACGGAAGATGCCGAACCTGCCGCCTGAGCAGCTCACGGAGGAGACCCGGATCAAGGATTGCAATACGCAGGCCTGGCTGGTCGCGCACCTCAGCGACGAGGACCCCCCGAAGCTGGTCCTCGAGGCCGATGCTGAGACCGCCACGGTGCGCGGCCTGATGGCCCTGATGCTGCTGCCCTTCCGGGACAAGACACCGGAAGAGGTGCTGGCGACCGATCCCTACGAGATGTTCGGGCCGATGGGTCTGGAGAGCGCACTCAGCCCGACCCGGCGCGCGGGGCTCGAGGCCCTGCTGTTCCGGGTGCGCGAGCTGGCCGTAGAGCACTCGGCGACCGCCTGAGATCGAGGTGGGCCCGCTGCGCTTGGCCCACCCTACGCAATGCCTCGTAGTCCCGCAGGGTGGGCCAAGCGCAGCGGGCCCACCATTGAGCCTGAACGGAACGAATATTGATCGGCCTGACCGCCCACCGGCGGGAGGCCGACCAAAAATGACCCAGGAGATACAGCCATGCTGAAGATCAACGACCTGCACGCCCGGGTGGAGAACGGCACCCCCATCCTCAAGGGCATCGACCTCGAGGTAAAGCCTGGCGAGGTGCACGCGATCATGGGGCCGAACGGCTCCGGAAAGAGCACCCTGTGCCAGGTGCTCGGCGGCCGCGATGGCTACGAGGTAACGCGCGGGACCGCCGAATACCTCGGCGAGAACCTCTTCGAACTCGAGCCCGAGGAGCGGGCCCGCGCGGGCATGCTCCTCGGCTTCCAGTACCCGGTGGAGATCCCGGGCGTGAAGAACA
>JAABTX010000117.1 GCA_011389655.1 Thioalkalivibrio sp. | reverse complement strand
CGTCGGTCAACAGGGCTGCGGCGCGTTGCGCGAACTCCTCGGCCGGGGCCCGGCCGAGCATTTGGACCGCTGCGGCCCGCGGTTCGGGATGCGGGTCATCCAGCAGCTCCGCGATCGCTCCGAAATGGCGTTTTCTCGTGAGTTTGACAAGCGGGAACGGCACCTTGGCCCGGATACGGGCCTCGGGGTGGTCGAGGCACTTCAGCAGGTAGGGCCCGAAAGCCTCTCTGCCCGCATCCCCGGAAAATCCCATCGCGTACAGGGCCGCGTCCTGAGCCTCGGGCTCGCCCGTCTCGAACAATGCGATGATCTTGCCGGGCGGAACCGCTGTTCCCGCTGTTCTCAGATAGCCGAGCGCTTTGGCCGCTTTGGCGCGGACCGCCAGATGAGGATCGTCCAGCAGACGGGCCGCCAGTTCGGTCGCCAACTCGCTGTCCATGGCACGGACGTAGCGATCAACCCCCATGCCGATGAATTCGATCTTCTCCTCGGGCGTCTCGAGGTTCGCGTAGAACTCCCGGATAGCCGGCCGGTTGGCCTTCAGGTCCTCGCCTTGGCCTTGGACCAAGCCTTTTTCGAAGCTTATCACCCTCTCGGCGGCGGCTTCCAGAGCATCGGGATCGAGAGCGTCGCTTCCGGGTGATGCTGCCGCGAGCGAGACTGCCGTCAGCATCGGAAGGGCCGGGCGCATGAAGATTCGACGCATCGGAGCAGTCATCGGCATCGCCGAAAAAATGCTTTTATGCAAGGAAGCTGAATTTTCATTGCTAACAAGTTGATCTCATTGGCATCGGCGGATGGAGCAGATGGCAAATATACGTACCAAGGTGCTTACGTATGTGAGGTGCAACGGATTTTTGATCAAATCGATCTGGGTTGATCGAGGTGAAAGTTGCGTCGAATTACGCCGGCACGCGGTAGCTGATGGAGGAGTGTTTGCGGTGGTGGTTGTAGCCGGATTCCATGAAGTCGAGGATCTCGGCACGGGCGTCGGCGTCGGCCGGGAAAGTGCCACCGGGAAGCATCTCGTTCTTGAAGGAACCCATGAACGAATCGGTATTCCTGTTTTGATAGGGTAAGGCCCTCGTCGACATACTTCGGGGCATTCCCGCATTTGCGAACGCTTGCCCGTGGCTCCAGCTGGCGTAATGGCTGCCGCTCTCACTTCGGAAGATCAACCGTAGCGCGACTCGCCGCGATCCGAGAGCCCGGTGCAGCGCGTCGGTGACCAGCTCCGCTACCGTAAGCCTGGCTTGTTGTTTGCGGAGCGCGTAACCAGAATATTTCTGTATCCGATTCATGTCTTGGCGAACTGCGCCCATCCGCGTTGATCTGCGGCGCTGGAATAGGACGGAATTCAGCCACAGGCAATCCCTGGCGCTCTCCCTGCGGCCATCCCACACCGGCACTTGTTGCCGACACGAAACACGTCACTGCTTGGCGTCATCCGCACCCTGCATGATTCTCCGCAGCTGGCTGAACACCGCCGCCTTTCCCTCGTCGGTCATCGGCTTGGCGCGCTCGGCCCCGTAGTCCAGCTCGATCAGGTGTTCGCGGCTGATCTCGTCGAGGAACGAACTCTTGCGGCACGGCATCCGTTCACCGTGCCGCCGGCGCGTCGCGCACGAGGTCATCGTCATCGACCTCATCGCGCGCGTGATCCCCACGTAGAGCAACCGGCGCTCCTCCTCGAGCGAGTTCTCCTCCACCGACCGCGAGTGCGGCAGGATGCCCTCCTCGACGCCGATCAGGTAGACACAGGGAAACTCCAGCCCCTTGGAGGCATGCAGCGTGATCAGCGTGACCCCGCTCTTCTTCTCAAGGTCGTCATCCTCCTGCTTGTCGGTGGTCAGCGACGTCTCGTCCAGGAACGCCTGCAGCCCGCTCCGGCCGTGGCGCGCCTCGTGCTCGAACATCGACTGGATCGCCTCCCTCACATTCGTCTCGCGGTTGAGCGCATCCTCCGGCTCGGAGCAGGTCCGGCGAATGAAATCAGCGTAGCCCATTTCCTTGATCATCCGTTCCGCGACCTGGCCGATGCTGGCACCCGGCCGCAGGATGTCGTTCCGCATTTCCTCCATCCAGGCAATGAAGGATGCCAAGGCCGCGGCGGTTTTTCGCGGCAACGTCCGCTGGAATTCCTCCGACAGCAGCGCCGAAATCACGGGTTTCCTGTTGTTCTGTGAGTGCTCGATGGCAAGCCGGATGCTGGCCTGGCCGATGCCGCGCGGGGGCGTGTTCAGGATCCGCAGCAGGTTCATGTCATCGTCCGGATTCGCCAGCACGGACAGGTAGGCCAGCACGTCGCGCACCTCGCGCCGGTCGTAGAAACTCCGCCCGCCGACGATCCGGTAGGGGATGCGCTGGCGGCGGAACTCCTGCTCGATCAGGCGCGACTGCGCGTTGGTCCGGAACAGCACCGCGTAATCCTCCCAGGGGGCACCGCCGTTGTGACCGCGCAGAATCTCGTTGGCCACCATGGACGCCTCGGCCTTGTCGTCGGGAGCCGTCACCAGCCGCACCGGCTCGGACCCGGCGTTCCGGCTCCAGAGGCTCTTGGTCCGGCGACCGATGTTGTGCCGGATCAAACTGTTGGCCGTGTGCAGGATCGGGGTGGTCGAGCGATAGTTCTCCTCCAGCTTCACGACGGTCGGATCCGGAAAGAAGCGCTCGAAGTGCAGGATATTGGCCGACTCCGCACCGCGCCATCCATAGATCGACTGATCGTCATCGCCCACCACCGCGACATTGTAGGGCGGTCCCACGAGCTGGCGCACCAGCTCCATCTGCAGGCGGTTCGTGTCCTGGAACTCGTCCACCAGCACGTGCTGCAGGCGCTGGTGCCAGCCGGTCGCCACCTCCGGATGATCCGCCAGGATGCGCACCGCCAGAACCAGCAGGTCGTCGAAGTCGACCGCGTTGAGCGTCTGCATCTCCTCGGCATATTGCTGATGAGCTTCCTGCACCAGCTCGCCAGCGATCTCCCCGAGCGGCGTGCCGGTGTTGCGCGCCTTGCTGATCAGGGCCAGCGCCACCTCCGGCTCGAGCTTTTCGTCGCGCGCACGGATTCGCGTCAGGATCCTCCGCATCAACCCGAGCTGTTCGCCCTGACTGTAGATCGTGAAATTCGGCTTGTAGCCCAACCGGTCGATCGATTCGCGCAGCAGGCGCACGCAAAAGGAGTGGAAGGTTCCCAGCCAGAGTTCCTTGGCCCGCCCCCGCGGAAGCATGCCGGTCACGCGGGACCTCATCTCGCGCGCGGCCTTGTTGGTGAAGGTGACCGACAGGATCTGCCCGGGCGGCACCCCGTCCCCCACGAGTTTGGCAATCCGCGCGGTCAACACCCGCGTCTTGCCCGTGCCGGCCCCGGCCAGGATCAGCAGGGGCCCCTCTCCGTGTCGCACGGCATCGCGCTGTTGAGGATTGAGCAGACTGAAATCAAAGCCTTTGGGCTGGCTGGACATGAAGGGGAAATGAAATGCGAATGACTGGAATGAACCCGCCGGTCGATACCGCCGGGAAAGGCCGTGCCGCGACCTCGCTCAACGGCCGATAGGCGGCAGGTCGGGCAGTCGCCGCAGATACTGCGACAGCGTCTCGGGGAGCAGCCGGTGCTCCTGCTCCTGGATGCGCGCGTGCAGGGTCTCCGCAGTGTCGTCCGGCAGGACCGGCACCCGCGCCTGCGCCAGCACCTCTCCGCCGTCGACCTCGGCATTCACCAGGTGCACGCTGCACCCGGTCTCGCTCGCCCCGTCCTCAAGCGCCTGACGCCACGCTTCCAGACCCTTGTAGGCAGGCAACAACGAGGGGTGGATGTTGATGATCCGCCCGGGGAACGCCTCCAGCATCGGCCCTTTCAACACCCGCATGAACCCTGCCAAGACAACCAGGTCCACGCCGGCCGCACGCAGTCGGTCCGCATACTCCTTGTTGCCCGCCGCGTCGAACCTCAACGGATGATCGCCTGCCGGAACATGCCGGGCGGGCAGCCCCAGCCGACGCGCGTGATCGAGAATGCCCGCTCCCTCGCGATCCGAAAGCACCAGCGCGATCTCGGCCTCCAGCGCACCGCCGGCAATCGCCCCCACGAGCGCCGCGAAGTTTGATCCCCTGCCGGACCCGAGAATTCCCAGCCGCGGCCGACGGCCGGAACGAACCGCGGACGGATCCCCCGACTCCAGCCGGGCCAGGGTCGAGCTGGTCGAGCGCCCCTCCACCAGCGGCAGGATGTTGATCTGGCAGCCGCACTCGTCGAGCGCGGAGCGCTCCTCGGGATGAAGTGTCTCGGGAGTGTAGTCGCCGCCCTTGGCATACACCTGCGGACGAATCCGCCGAATCAATTCGGTCACTCGCTCGCTCCCGAACACGACCACATGATCCACGCACCCGAGCGCCGCCAGAATTTCAGCCCGCTCCTGCTCCGGCTGCACCGGGCGGCTCGGTCCCTTGAGCGACCGGACCGAGGCATCGCCGTTGATCGCAACCACAAGCGCATCCCCGAGCGCCCGCGCCTGCTCAAGATAGCGGACGTGACCCACGTGCAGCAGGTCGAAACAACCGTTGGTGAACACCATCCGCCGCCCGTCGCGCGCCAGCTCATCCCTCAGCGCGCCCAGCTCTCCGGGATCCGCGACGGCATGGCGAGCCGGGCGGGGGGATGCGGAAGTCTCGGGCTGCATGGCGAATTCGACTTCTCCCATCGGCACGGCGATTGCAAGAAAAACGAAGCAAAACCCGCCCCGGGGCCCGTCCCCAGCCACAAGGAGAAATCCGGTGCTCGCGGTCGACAGCCGCCGCGAAATGGACGTAGGTTCAGGGAAGGACCCACCGCGCCAATCCGCCATGGAACATGCCCCCGACGAATGGCCAAGCCTGCGCCTGCTCGCTCACCCGCTGATCCAGGAACAGCTCGCCACCCTGCGAAACCGCGAAACTCCCGTCGCCGGCTTCCGGCGCGCCATGCAGACGCTGGCCGCCCTCATGGTCCCCGAGGTCACCCGGGGCTTCGAGACCCGCAGCTTCGAGGTCGTCACCCCGCTCGCCACAGCCCCCGCCAGCCGCCCCCTGCGCCCGATCGTGCTGGTGCCCATCCTCCGCGCCGGCATCGGCCTGCTCGACGGCATGCTGGAAATTCTTCCGCAGGCCATGGTCGGTCACATCGGCCTCTACCGCGACGAGGACACCGTCCGCCCGGTGTCCTACTACACCAAGCTGCCGGCCGAGATCGCCGACGGCGATGTCCTGCTGCTCGATCCCATGCTCGCCTCCGGCCACAGCGCCTGCGCCGCCGTCGATCAGCTGAAGCAATCCGGAGCCACCCGCATTCACTTCGTCTGCGTCCTCGCCGCCCCCGAAGGACTGCGGCAATTCAACAGCACTCATCCGGACGTGCCCGTCTATTGCGCCGCCGTCGACTCGCACCTGAACGAGGCCAGCTTCATCGTGCCGGGCCTCGGCGACGCCGGCGATCGCTACTACGGCACCATCTGACCCTCCACATGTCGTCCCAAGATTCACAACGACTTGCCGATCGACTCGACCAGGTGCGCGAACGCATCGCCGCCGCCGCCCGACGCAGCGGACGCAAGCCGGATGAGGTCGCACTGCTCGCCGTTTCGAAAACCATGCCCGCAGAGCGCATTCGCGAGGCGATCGCCGCCGGCCAGCATCGCTTCGCCGAGAATCGCGTCCAGGAACTGGCGGACAAGGCCGACAGCCTCGGCGAGGACGCCGAATGGGATCTCATCGGTCACCTGCAGACCAACAAGGTCCGCAAGGCGCTGTCCGTCGCCCGCCGGATTCACTCGCTCGATTCCGTGGCGCTGGCACGACGGATCGACCGCATCGCCGAGGAACTCGGGGTCACCGTGAGCGCCTGGTTGCAGGTCAACGTCGGTGGCGAGGACACCAAGGGAGGCTTCGAACCGGAGGCCGTCGAGGCTGCCCTCACGGAAATGCAGGGGCTGTCCCGGCTCGAAATCTGCGGCCTGATGACCGTGCCGCCCTTCACCCCCTCGCCCGAGGATGCCCGCCCCGCCTTCGTCGTCCTGCGCCAGCTGCGCGATCAGCTGGTCGAACAAACCCACCACCCGCTGCCGCGCCTATCCATGGGAATGAGTCACGACTTCGAGGTCGCCATCGAGGAAGGCGCCACCGAGGTGCGCGTCGGCAGCGCCATCTTCGGCGCCCGCGACACGAACTAGCTGCCCGCCCCTCTCGTCCGCCCCTCTCGTCCGCCCAGCCATCACCTGCCCAACCGCCGTGAAACGCCTCCGTCACTCCTCTCCTCCCAGGGCCAACGCCCTGCTGCCCGCCGTCATCGTCACGACGGCCCTCGTCTGCAGCACGATCCTGTTCTTTCTCTTCACCTTCGAAGGTGATCCGTCCCAGGATGAACCCAACGAGGCCGAACCCGGAATGCTCCGCCCCGGCGGGGTCGAACTCGTCGCCAATCCCGAACCCGAACCCGAACCCGAGCCCGAACCCGAACCGTCCGCGGCGGTCGCCTCGGTCGCCGATCCCGAGCCGCTCACGGTCCCCGCACCGGCACCGGATCCGCCCGAACCGGCCATCGCCTTTCGCCAGCCCGATCCGCTC
>JAABTX010000013.1 GCA_011389655.1 Thioalkalivibrio sp. | reverse complement strand
CCAGCCGGACGCCCGGCCCGGAGATCAGCAGCAGGGCCGCGCCGGCGAGCGCGACCAGGAAGGCGATCCGGGGAAGGAATCTCATGGCGCCCATCGGGGTCCGGATGTGGCCGCGGGCCGCCCCGCAGATCCCAGCGCGCAGGGCGTCGGTCTCGGGTCAATGCTCGCGGTCATGGCACCGCGCCACCCCTGCAGATGAACGCCCCCGCTTGCGGGACAACTCCGCCGCGAGCGGGCATTCGCTGGACGCATCCGGCTTCAGCGGTCCATCGACGGATAGCCCGGCTGCTCCCGCTCGAGCGGCGGGAACTCGGGTTGGCCGCGATCCGCCGGCGGGAACTCCCGCTGGCCACGATCCGCTGGCGGAAACTCCGGCTGGCCGCGATCCGTTGGCGGAAACTCCGGCTGGCGGTATTCCCTTGGCGCAGGGCGCCGCGGCTCCGGACGCCGGCGCTCGAGTTCGTCGATGCGCTGCTCGAGCTCGCGCATCCGCTGCTGCATGCGCTCGTCGGGAACGGACGGCATACCCCACTGCCGTCCCGGGACACTGTAACCCGGATAGCCATAACCCATGCCGGGGGACGGCGGCGCGGGTTCGCGCACGCCGGGATCGGTCCACTCCGGAAGACCTTCGGTCGGCGCACCCGGTGGGTCGAAGGGTGCAGCACCGTAGGGCTGCTGTCCCGGGGGTTGGCCCGGGGGCTGCTGGCCGAACGGCTGCTGACCGAACGGCTGCTGCCCCCACTGCTGCCCGAAGGGTTGCTGCTGCCCGTACGGCTCCGGGCCACGGTACGGTGTCCGGGATCCGGGACCGTAATAGGGTTCCTGGTAGTCCCGATCCCCGTCGGTCTCGCCGAACCAGCGGCCGGGGCTCATCATGTCGCCGAAATCGATCGCCTGCACCGGGCCAAACGCGACGAGGCCGAAACCCAGCAGGGCGGGAAGGCCGATACGCCGGAGTGTGCTGTTCTGAGTCATGATCCTCTCTCCAGGGACGAGTCGGGACAGCCCGGTGCCCGGCGCTCCCAGCGTCGCTGGATTGCCGGCCTGCCCCCATGTACTCGTAACACCCGGCGTGGTGCGCGTCAAACACTTCATGCGGACGCGGACGCATACCACAGCACACGATTCGCGTCGGCCCGGCGCCGCCGGGCCGACGACGCGACCGGAGCGCGGATCAGCGCCGGATCAGGTCGAGGAATTCCTCGCGGGTGCGCGGGTCCTCGCGGAAGGCCCCCAGCATCACCGACGTGGTCATCGAGCTGTGCTGCTTCTCGATGCCGCGCATGGTCATGCACATGTGCCGCGCCTCGACCACCACCCCGACGCCGCGCGCACCGGTGACGTCCATCAGGGCCTCGGCGATCTGGCGGGTCATGTTCTCCTGGATCTGCAGGCGGGCGGCGAACATGTCCACGATGCGGGCGATCTTGGAAAGACCGATCACGCGGCCGTTGGGCAGGTAGGCGACGTGCGCCTTGCCGATCACGGGCAATACATGGTGCTCGCACAGCGAGTAAAGCTCGACGTCCTTCAGCAGCACCATCTCGTCGTTGTCGGAGCTGAACAGCGCGTTGTTCACGATCTCGTCGAGATCCATCGCATAGCCCCGGGTGAGGTACTTCAGGGCCTTCACCGCCCGGGTCGGGGTGTCGACCAGCCCCTCGCGGCCCACGTCCTCGCCGAGTCCGCTGAGGACTTCACGGTAGTGGGAGGACATCGTCTCCACACTGGCGACGGGTGCATGGGCCTCATCGGCCTGTTCCTGGTTGATCTTGATCGGTCGGCTCACGGCGGTCATGTTCGGTTCCTCGGTTTACGGCGTGCGGCACGGGCCGTCACTGGATGGTCAGGCTGGCGAGGGTGCCAGATAGTAGGAAAACCACTGCGCCCAGCGTCAAATGTCCGCGGAGCGTAAGGTAACCGGGCGGCAACGGTGTCGCGCGCAGGCTTGCGCGATCCACCCACAGCACCAGTGGAAACAGCAGCAGCAGGACGATCAGCCCCGCGGTCTTCGGCAGCAGCAGGGCCGCCCACGCGGCGAGCGACGGCATCACCGCCCAGGCCGGCCCGGCGAGCCCGAAGACCCGGTGAGGGGGATCGGCGAGGGACAGCCCCCAGTGGATCGCGCCCAGAAACGACAGGATCACCGCGGCGTAGGCCGCGAGGGCGTGCAGGGCGAAGGCCTGCCAGTCGCCGCCACCAAACCATGCGCCGATCCCGAAGAAGACGAAGGGGATCAGCCCGCCGTAGCCGAGGACCCGGAGCAGGAAGGCCTGGTCCCCGGTGCCGGCGGCCGGGGCGGGTCCTTGTGCGGAGACATCCGGGGCGCCCAGGTGGCGGCGCAACTCGGGAAGCCCCCCGACCAACCCGTCGCGGGCGATGAACAGCGGCAGCATGGACAGGCCGGAGGCCTGCTGCACCGCGCGAAAGCGCGCCCGGTTCTCGGCCGAACCCATGCCCCACTCGATGCGGGTCCAGCGCCCCGGCAGACGCCGCTCGAGCAGCTCCTCCGCGTCGCGCAGGTCCGTCAGCCCCGAGGTGATCGCAACCACCTCGGAACGTTCCAGCGCGCGGGTCACCTCCTCGGGCCAGACCGGCATCAGAGTGCGGACCGGATGGCCGCCCGGATGCTGGGGTCGTCGGGCCGCACGCGGGTGCCGAAGGACGCGAGCACCTCGCCGTCGCGTCCGATCAGGTACTTGTGGAAATTCCACCGCGGGAACTCGCCGGCGGCGCTGCCGAGATAGTGGTACAGGGTGCCCGGAGCCGCGTTGCCGCGGGAGGCATTCACCTTCTCGTACATCGGAAACTGCACGCCGTAGGTGGACCGGCAGAAGTTGTCGATCCGTTCCTCGTCCTCGTACTCCTGATTGAGGAAGTCGCCCGACGGGAAGCCGACCACCCGGAAGCCGCGATCCCTGAATTCCGCGTCCAGTGCCTCCAGCCCCTCGAACTGGCCGACAAAGCCGCACTTGCTCGCGGTGTTCACCATGAGCAGTACCTGATCGCGGTGCGCGTCGCACAGGCGCACGGGCTCCTCGGCGGTCAGCGGCCGCAGTTCGAAATCGAGACTCTCGGGACAGCTGGCGGACTGCGCCACGCCCGGAAGCAATGCGGCGAGGGCCAGGACGACTGCGGCGACTGGAGCCATGGGGAACCTCCTCGGGAACGTTTACAAGGATTGTACAATTCGTGTATAAATATTTCCAGACTTACGGCACGGGGAGCAAGGGCATGGAACGGCAGCGGATCGCGGTCATCGGCGGAGGGGTCTCGGGGCTCGCGGCGGCGTGGCTCCTGCAGCGACGCCACGAGGTGAGACTGTTCGAGAAGGAAACGGTTCTGGGCGGGCACGCCCATACGGTCGAGATTCCCGATCCTCAGGGTGCGGTCAGCATCGACACCGGGTTCGTTGTGTACAACGAACGCAACTACCCGCTGCTGACCCGCCTGTTCGCGGAACTCGGGGTGGCGACGCAGCCCACCGACATGTCGTTCTCCTACTCGCTGCAGCCCGGCGGCATCGAATACGCGGGCACCGACATCAACACCCTGTTCGCCCAGCGGCGCAACCTGCTGCGGCCGCGCTTCCTGCGCATGACCGCCGACATCCTCCGGTTCAACCGGCTGGGCAAGCGCCTGCTCGCGGAGGACGCGCTCGCCGACATCACACTGGGAGAATTCCTGGACCTGCACCGCTTCGGACACGGCTTCAGCGAGGACTACCTGCTGCCGATGGC
This sequence comes from Thioalkalivibrio sp., assembly GCA_011389655.1. Taxonomy (GTDB): domain Bacteria; phylum Pseudomonadota; class Gammaproteobacteria; order Ectothiorhodospirales; family Ectothiorhodospiraceae; genus Thioalkalivibrio. Next base: position 41,097 of record JAABTX010000013.1, on the reverse strand, counting down.
CGCCGCGATCTGGTCCTGTCCGTCGGCGACGATGCGCCTGTTCCCGGTGCGCGGGTTCCTCGAGTTCTTCCGCAATCACGGCCTGCTCGACCTCGAGGGGCGGCCGCAGTGGCGCACGGTGGTCGGGGGCAGCCGCGTGTACGTGCAGCGCCTGGCCGAGCGGTTGCCGACCGGCACCGTCCGCCACGGCGGGGTCGAGCAGGTCACCCGCGCCGGAGGCTCCTGGCAGGTGGCCACCGCGACCGGGTCCGAGACCTTCGATGCAGTGGTCTTCGCCTGCCACGCGGACGACGCGCTCCGGATGCTGGCCACGCCCACGCGGGAGCAGTCGGCGGTCCTGGGCGCCTGCCGCTTCCAGGACAACCGCGCGCTGCTGCACACGGACGCGCGGCTGATGCCCGCGTCCCGGCGCGTGTGGGCCTCCTGGAACTACCTGACGCAGCGCCGGGGCCTCGACGACCAGCGCGTCTCCGTCTCCTACTACATGAACAGCCTGCACCGCCTGGACCGCCGCCAGGACTACATGATCAGCCTCAACCCGTGGCGCGAGCCCCATCCGACCACGGTGCTCGGCGAATACCGCTGGCGCCATCCGGTGATGGACGCCGCCGCCGTGGAGGCCCAGGCCCGGCTGCCCGGCATCCAGGGAGAGAACGGCGTCTACATCGCCGGCGCCTGGACCGGCTTCGGCTTCCACGAGGACGGCATGCGCTCCGCGGTCGAGGTGGCCCGCCGGCTCGGCTGTGCGCCGCCGTGGGAAGACACCGCGGAGACTCCCGCCACCCCGATGCCGGTGCAGGAAACCGCGGCGGCCGCCTGATGCGCGATGCCCTGCTCTACTCCTGCCGGGTGATGCACCAGCGCTTCTTCCCGGTGGCCTACCGGTTCCGGTACCGGATCTACAGCGCGCTGTTCGACATCGATCGGCTCGATACGGTGGCGCGCGGCGCGCGCTGGTTCTCGGTGAACCGCTTCAACCTGTTCAGCCTGCACACCCGGGACCACGGCCGCCGCGACGGTTCGCCCTGGCGCCCCTGGGTCGAGGCCCGGCTGGCGGAGCACGGGATCGATCTCGAGGGCGGGCGCATCCGCCTGCTGGCGATGCCGCGGATCCTCGGCTACGCCTTCAACCCCCTCAGCATCTGGTACTGCGAGCACCGCGATGGCCGGACCCTCGCCGTGCTGCTGGAGGTGCGCAACACCTTTGGCGAGCATCACCACTACCTGCTCCCGGCGGGCACCGGAGAGAACCCGTGGCCGGTGCAGGGAGAGAAACCGAAGCACTTCCACGTGTCCCCGTTCATCGACATGCGACCGCGCTACGTCTTCCGCCTGGACGAGCCGGGCCCGCGCCTGCGCATCGCGATCCGGGAGTTCGAGGACGACGAGCTGATGCTGGTGGCGAGCCAGTCCGGCCGCGCGCTCGACTTCACGGACCGCAACCTGCTTCGTATCCTGCTCACCATGCCCTGGGCCACCGTCAAGGTGATGGTCCTGATCCACTGGCAGGCCCTGAAGATCTGGCTGCGCGGTGGCCGGTTCCACCGCAAACCCGAACCCCCCGTACAGGAGGTCAGCTGATGTCGGCCCAACCCCGTTCCTTCACCCCCGGCGACAGCACCGCCGGATCGTCCCGCCCCGCGTTGCCGCTGCGCTGGCTGGCGCGCGCGCTGAATGCCGTCGAGCACGGACAGCTCACCCTGATCGACGCCGCCGGCAACCGCATCGTGATCGGCGGTCGCCTGCCGGGCAGCGAGGCGGTCTGGCACCTCCGCCGACCGTGGCGCGCGCTCCTGCGCCTGCTGCGCCGGGGGGAGATCGGCTTCGCGGAGGGCTACATTGCCGGCGACTGGAACACGCCGGACCTGCAGGCCCTGCTCCAGTTCTCGGTGGACAACGAAGGGTCGCTGCGCGATCTCGCCCGGCGTCCGGCCTGGCAGCGCCGGCTGGACCGCCTGCGGCACCGCATGCGTCGCAACAGCCGGCGCGGCAGCCGCGCGAACATCCGCTTCCACTACGACCTCGGCAACGAGTTCTACCGGCAGTGGCTGGACACCACGATGTCCTATTCCTCGGCCCTGTTCAGCAAGGGCGACGAGGCGCTGGAGACCGCGCAGCAGCGCAAGTACCAGCGCCTGCTGGAACGGCTGGACGCGGAACCCGGGGCCCACATCCTCGAGATCGGCTGCGGCTGGGGCGGCTTCGCCGCGGCGGCGGCCCGGCAAGGGTACCGGGTGACCGGCATCACGCTGTCGCAGGAACAGCTCGAGTATGCCCGCGAACGCGTGGCGCGGGCCGGGCTGTCCGACCGGGTGGAACTCCGGCTGCAGGATTACCGGGACCTCGACGAGCGCTTCGATCACGTGGTGTCGATCGAGATGTTCGAGGCGGTCGGCGAGGAGTGGTGGCCGACCTATTTCGAGAAGGTCCGCAACTGCCTGCGTCCCGGGGGACGCGCGGCGCTGCAGGTGATCACCATCGACGAGGCCGCCTTCGAGCGCTACCGGGAGAACGCGGACTTCATCCAGCTGTACATCTTTCCCGGCGGCATGCTGCCCCCGGTGCCGCGATTCAACACGCTGGCCGCCGCCGCCGGTCTCGAGCGCCGGGAGCAGGACTTCTTCGGGATGGACTACGCCCGCACGCTGCGCCACTGGTTCGAGGAGGTCCGCCGCTCCGCCGACATCATCCAGGCGCTGGGTTACGGTGACGCCTTCCTGCGCATGTGGCGCTACTACCTCGCCTACTGCGAGGTCGGCTTCCGCCACGGGCGCGTGGACCTGATGCAGACGATCCTCGAGCGCCCGGCCTGACATGACCCGCATCGCCCGATCCCGGCTCGCCGCCTACGGCCTGCCGGGGCTGCCGATGGCCATCCTCGGCCTGCCGCTGTTCGTGTTCCTGCCGACCTTCTACGCGGAGCAGACCGGCATCGGGCTGGCCGCCGTCGGCTTCATCCTGCTGGCCGCGCGCCTGTTCGACGTGATCACCGACCCTATCGTCGGCCACCTCTCCGACCGCATCCGGGGGCCGTTCCGCCGGCGCGCGCTGATCATCGCCGGCACGCCGATCCTGCTGGTGGCCGTCGAGATGCTGTTCCGGCCGGGCGCGGGTGTGGGCGCGCTCCACCTGCTGTTCTTCAGCGCGCTGGTGTACCTGGGATGGACACTGGTGTCGCTGCCCTACTTCGCCTGGGGTGCGGAGCTCTCGCCCCATTACCACGAGCGTTCGCGGATCAGCGCCTGGCGCGAGGGCTTCGTGGTGACCGGCACGGTGGTCGCGGCCGCGATGCCCGCGGTGCTCGGACTCGAGAACGACGCCGGCGCCAGTCTCGCCGCCCTCGCCACGCTGTTCTGGTGGCTGCTGCCGCTGGCGGTGCTGCTGCTGATCCTGGCGGTTCCCGAGCGCCCCGGCCGCCTCCCGCCCGTGGCCTGGCGGCATGGGCTGCTGCTGCTCCGGGACAACCGGCCGTTCCGTCGGCTGGTGCTGGCCTGGGTGCTGAACGGCACCGCGAACGCGATCCCCGCCACCCTGTTCCTGCTGTTCATCACCCACGTGCTCGAGGCCCCGGAGCACGCGGGGCCGCTGCTGCTCGTCTACTTCGGCGTCGGCATCGCCGCCCTGCCCGCCTGGCTGTTGCTGGCCCGGCGGCTGGGCAAGCACCGGGTCTGGACGATCTCCATGCTGCTGGCGAGCGCCTTCTTCATCTGGGTGCCCCTGCTCGGCACCGGGGACGTCGCCTGGTTCTACCTGATCACCGTGCTCACGGGCCTGAGCCTGGGCGTGGACCTGGCCCTGCCGGCGGCGATGCAGGCCGACGTGATCGACCAGGACACCGCCGAGGGCGGCGGCGAGCGCGCCGGGCTGTTCTTCGGCCTGTGGGGCATGGCCACGAAGCTGGCGCTGGCGCTCGCGGTCGGCATCAGCTTTCCGCTGCTCGCACTCGCGGGATTCTCCACCGAGGGCGGGAACAGCGGAGGCGCCCTGCTGGTGCTCGCCCTCGCCTACGCGGGGCTGCCCGTGCTGTTCAAGCTGGCGGCGATGCCGCTGGTCTGGCACTTCCCGATCGACGAGGATGCACAGCGCGCGCTGCGCCAGCGCATCGAGGCGCAGCAGGCGTCCCTCGAGATGTCCACCGCTCCCACAGGAGGCAACCCATGATCCGCAACCCCCTGCCGGTCCGGCGCGCCGCGTCGGCCACCACCGTGCTCCTTCTCGCCCTGCTGCTCGGTCTCCCGGCCACCGGGTCGGTCCGCATCTCGGGGGTCGATTTTGCCCCCTCGGTGGCCATCGGAGGGACCGACGTGCCCGTGCGCGGCGGTGGCCTGTTCCGCTACGCGGTCGTGTTCCGGGTCTATACCGGTGCCCTCTACGCGCCGGCGGACATTGCGCCCGATGATGTGCTGGATGCGGACGTTCCCAAGCGCCTGGAATTGCATTACCTGATGTCGATCAGCGGCGATGACTTTCGCCGGAGCGGAACCGCCCTGCTGGAGAAGCAGCAGCCGCCCGAGGTGCTGGCGGCGCTGTCGGACCGGCTGGAGACGTTCAACGCAGCGTATCGCGACGTGGAGGCCGGGGACCGGTACGCGCTGGAGTACGACCCCGGAAACGGAACGCGGCTGCTGAAGAACGGCGAGGAGCTGATCCGGGTGCCCGGACTCGACTTCGCCCGGGCCTACTTCGGCATCTGGCTCGACCCGCGGGAGCCGCTTTCCGCGCGCTTTCGCGACGACCTGCTGACCTGAGCCCGGTCCGCCGGGCGGCGGCCCGAGTGGCGGAGGTCGAAAAAAATGGTTCTTCACATTTGTCCAGCAGGCGCTACACTCCCCACAGCGACGGGTGAGGAGGCACAACTGATCTGACCGGTCCGATCAATCCACGCGGCGGCCCGCTCCGCCACCTGCCAGGGAAAGACAGGAATGACGCGAATCCGGATACGGGAGGCCAGCTGGCCGGCCGACCGAATGGGCCTGCAGACCGTGCGCTGCGAGGTCTTCGTGAAGGAACAGAACGTCCCCCGCAGCCTCGAGTTCGACGGTCTCGACGCGACCGCCCTGCACTGGCTGGCCCTCACCTCCGAGGAAGAGCCCGTGGGCACGCTGCGCCTGCTGCCAAGCGGCCAGATCGGGCGCATGGCCGTGCTTCGCCAGTATCGCCGCCAGGGCATCGGTTCGCGCCTGCTCAATCACGCGATCGCGGCGGCGGAGGCGCACGGATGGGGCGAGGTGTGGCTGAATGCCCAGTATGCCAGCCGGGACTTCTACGCCCCGCATGGCTTCATCGTGATCAGCGACATCTTCGAGGATGCGGGCATCCCGCACCAGCGCATGCTGCGGTGCCTGAGCCGCAAGGCGGAGATGGCCTGACCGGGTCGGGGTAGCCGGAACGGGGACGGGGCGGTGAACGAGCGGACGGACGACGACATTCCCGAAGACGACCTCCAGCGGGCCGGCGCGGCGATCGACCGCCTGCTGGAGTCGGCGCGGCGCAGGATCTGGGTCCACGCGCGGTGCCGCCTGCTGATGGCCCTTCCGGAAACGCGCCTGAGGGAGGCCTTGTCCCGGGTGGCCCGACGCACCCGGCACCCCGATCTGCGGCTCCTCGTCGACGACGATCTGGAGCTCAAGAGCGGCCTGCCCCGGCTTGCGGCCACCGCGATGCGTCTGCCCACCGCGATATCGGTGCGTTGCCTCGCGCCCGCGCAGGATACCCCCGCCAGTCTGCTGCTGATCGTCGACCGCGAGGCCTGGCTCTATCTCGTGCAGCACAAGGGCCGCGCGGGCCTCCGGGTGGAATCGCGCGACCCCGCCGGCAATCGCCGGGCCGCGGAGGACTTCGAGCAGAACTGGGCGGCCGGTTCGGAATCGCGCGAGCTGCGCAAACTGAGTCTCTGAGCGGGGGCCGGCCGGGAATCCGGCTCGGGCGCGGTGCAGCCAGCGGGGAAAACGCAGGCGGCGTCCCAGGCCACCCGGCTTGGATCCGGGTCTCCGGACGTGAGTCCTGTGCCCGTGCGCTCGCGCTCAGCCCTTCAGCGCAGCCATCCGGTCCGGATCGAAGCCGGCGGCGATGTACCAGCGGCGCGCCGCCTCCGGGTCCCGTTCCACCCCCCGGCCCTGCGCGTACATCAGGGCGAGCGTGGTCTTGGCGCCGGACAGCCCCTGCCCGGCGGCCCTCTCGAGCCAGTGGACCGCCTGCGCGCCGTCGGGCTCCACGCAATCGCCCTGCAGGTACATGAAGCCGAGCGCGTACTCTGCCATCGCGTTGCGGTCCTCGGCGGCGGCGCGCATCCACCTCACGGCCTGTTCCGGCTGGCGCGCCACGCCGAGTCCGTTCTGATACATGATCGCCACCCGGTACTGGGCATCGGCCACGCCGGCCTCCGCGAGCGGGTGGAGCGACCGCATCGCCTGGGCGAACCGGTTGTCCTCGAAGGCCGCGACGCCGCGCTCGAGGCCCTGCTGATCCTCATCGGAAAGCCGCATGATCCATCCGCATGGTTGTAGATTGACCGCCGACCCGTAATGATGCCACCAGCCGGGGTCGGACCAGGCCAAGCCACTGTCTTTTAAGGTTATTCACCCGGTTTTGACCCCGATATCAAGGCCTGGAGGGCCATTTTCGGGGCCCAGAACGGCGCTCCAGGCCCAAGCCGCCGCACCTTGGCGCCCCGGCCTCGCCTCGTTCCCCTGATCCACCCGCTCAGCGCCTCGACCGCCGTTTTCGGGGCCGAAAACGCGCCTCCAAGGCCCTGAAAGACCCCATTCTTGGGCCAGTTTTTCATTGTTTTCAGGCACTTCCCTTGGTCCGACCCCCGGATGGGGGGTATGCTTTGGCGGGTTGAGGTGTGAGGGAGCTGGATATGGACGGGGGACCGCCGGGGAGAGAGCAGGGGCTGAACGTGCTGGGGCATCCGCTGGTGGCGTGCTCGCAGGGTGAGCCGGTGACCGGGTTTTACCGCGACGGGGATTGCAGCACGGGGCCGGATGACCTCGGGCGCCATGTGGTGTGCGCGCGGGTGACCGCCGAGTTCCTGGAGTACTCGAAGAGCCGCGGCAACGATCTGGTGACGCCGCGGCCCGAGTTCGGGTTTCCGGGCCTGAAACCGGGCGACCGCTGGTGCCTGTGTGCGGCGCGCTGGCGCGAGGCGCTGGAGGCCGGGGCGGCGCCGCGCGTGGCGCTGATGGCGACGCACCAGAAGGCACTGGAGATCGTCAGCCTGGAGGACCTGAAGCGCTTCGCGATCGATCTGTCCTGAAGGGCCCGGCCGGGCCTCAGGGCCGGTCCGGCAGGCGACAGGGAAGCCCTGATCAAACCGCCATCGCGAGGAGCGAACCCTTTGGCTGCGAGCGCCCCGCCCCGCCGCGGGCAAACCCCCGTGCAACGGGTGGCAAAACCCACCGCGCCGCTGGGTTGTGGGATAGTCGGGCCATGGACTGGAACTTCGAAACCACCTACACGCGCCTGCCGGGGCAGTTCTTCTGCCGCATCGACCCGGTAGCGGTCGCGTCGCCGCAGATGGTGCTGCTGAACCGCGACCTCGCCGAGGAACTCGGCCTGGATCCCGACTGGCTGCGCCAGCCGGAGGGGGCGTGGATGCTCTCGGGCAACCAGCGCGAGCCCTCCAGCGAGCCGATTGCCCAGGCCTACGCCGGGCACCAGTTCGGGCACTTCGCGATGCTCGGCGACGGCCGCGCCCACCTGCTCGGCGAACTCCGGGCCCCGGACGGGCGGCGGGTCGACATCCAGCTGAAGGGTTCGGGCCCGACGCCCTTTTCCCGCCGCGGCGACGGCCGCGCGGCCCTGGGACCGATGCTGCGCGAATACCTGATCGGCGAGGCGATGCACGGGCTGGGCATTCCGACCACCCGCGCCCTCGCGGTGGTCGCGACCGGGGAGCGGGTCTTCCGCGAACAGGCCCTGCCCGGCGCGGTGCTGAGCCGGGTCGCCGCCAGCCACATCCGGGTCGGTACCTTTGCCTATGCGGCGGCGCTCGACTCCGGGCTGGACCTGATGGTGCACGCATCGCAGGGCGCGGATGACCCGTCGGTGGCGACCGCGGGACAGGACGACGGCCTCCTGACGCGCGCCCTGGCCGATTACACCATCGACCGGCATTATCCGGAACTCGCGGACAGCCCCGACCGCTACATGGAGCTGTTCCACGCGGTGATGGAGCGCCAGGCGTCCCTGGTCGCGCAGTGGATGCGGGTCGGTTTCATCCACGGCGTGATGAACACCGACAACATGACCCTGTCCGGCGAGACCATTGATTACGGACCCTGCGCCTTCATGGACCAGTACGACCCGGCAACGGTCTTCAGTTCGATCGACCGCCAGGGCCGCTACGCCTTCGGCAATCAGGCGAAGATCGCCCAGTGGAACCTGGCGCGGCTGCTGGAGACGCTGCTGCCGCTGCTGCACGACGACCGCGACACCGCCCTGGCCCGCGCGCAGGAGGCGATCGCGCACTTCCCGGCGCTGTTCACCGGGCGCTGGCACGCGGTGATGCGCACGAAGCTGGGCCTCGGCAACGAGGAGCCGGGCGACGCCGAACTCATTGACGACCTGCTGCAGTGGATGCAGGACCAGGGCGCGGACTACACCAATACCTTCCGCGAACTCGCTGGCGAGGCGGGGGCCGCAACACCCGGCCAGCTGAATCCCGCCTTCGCCGACCCCGGCCTTGCCGCGTGGCACGCGCGCTGGCAGGAGCGGCTGGGCCGCCAGGACGGCGACATCGCCGCGGCGATCCACCGGATGCGTGGCGCCAACCCGGCGGTGATCCCGCGCAACCATCGGGTGGAGCAGGCACTGGACGCGGCGGTCCGGGAAGGGGACCTGGACCCGGCCCTGCAACTCCTCGAGGTCCTCGCGGATCCCTACGATACCCGCCTCGACACGTCTGATTACCGCCAGCCCCCGGGGCCGGAACAGCACGTGTACCAGACCTTCTGCGGGACCTGAACGGGCCGCGCGGCTGGCGATACGCACCTGGGTCCGACAGGCTGCTAGACTCGAACCAGGCTTGGACCCGGTCCGGCGCCGGGCATGAGCAGCGTCCCGATGGGGACCGTCGTCATCCAACAGGGGGCCGCAACCCGCGGGACGCCAGCCTGTCTGCGCCGACCGAGGCTCCTGCAGGGGAGACCGCAATCCCGGCATGTCGCATCATCCGCACCGTTTCCGTTATCGCGCGGCCCTCGCGCTGGTGGCCGTACTGGTGGCGCTGGCCCTTCTCTGGTTTGCGGGCAGCCACTGGCTGGTCAACAGCGCCTGGCTGCCACAGCGCCTGTCGCAGCCAGAGGGCATCGAGATCCGCTGGGACAAGGGCCGCAGCCGGCATCCCGGCCGCTGGGAGGTCGAGGGCTTCTACCTCGCGCGGGAAGACGACGAACTCGCGCTCTCGGTGCGGGCGGAGCATGCCACGCTGGACCTGTCCTTGCCGGCGCTGCTGCGCGGCGAGCTGCGCATCCGTTCGCTGGATGCCCGCGGCATACGCCGCCTGACACTCAACGACCTCGCCCTCGAGGGAGAGGGGCGGCTGCGGCTGCACGACGCCGTGCTCGCGTCGCGGGAACTGGAGATCGCGCGGCTGGATCTGCAGCTCGAACGGGGCCTGCTCAGGCGCGCGACCGATGACGCCACCCTGGTCCGGGACATCGATCTCGCCGCCGAGGCGTCGCTCGGCCGCGTCGCCCCCGCCGAGGCCGGTGCCGATCTGCTGGGGGTGCTGTCGGGCACCCTGCAGCTGGATGCCCACGCCGATGCCTGGGATGTCTTCACGCCCTACCTGGCACCCCTGCCCTGGCTTGCGCTGTCCGGCCACGGCTCACTGCGGGGTGATCTCGCGCTCGAGCATGGGGTCCTGGCAGCCGGCAGCACCCTGCGCCTGGACTCGCCTGCGCTGCAGGTAGAGATTGACGAAGACCGGCTGCCGGCGGGCACCCGGCCCGAGCGCGGCCCGACGACCCCCGATGGCAGCGGTTCCCGCCACCGTGCCGAAGGCGACGGGTCGGTGCTGCTGGCGGTCTCTGCGGAAGACCCGGAGTGGCTGACCCTGACCACGCGGCTGGACGACGTGACGCTGCGTGCTGTCGATCCGTACGCGCGGCAGGCGGCACTGACGCTTGCCGCGGATCTCGACAACCGGCGCCTGGACCGTCTGCAGGCGCCCGAGCGGGCGCGGCTCGCGCTCCGGGGCGAGGTGATCCGGCTGGACGTGCTTGATCCGTATCTGACCCACCTGCTGAATGGCCGGGGCATCCAGCTGCGCGGCGCCGGCGAACTGGCCGCGGAGCTGGAGACCCTGGGCCCCCGCCCCGCCCGGGCCCGCCTGGAGGTCACCGCGCCGCGACTGGGCGTCCACGCGCTGGGCTATGAGGCCAGCGGCAGGGGCACGCTCCACGCGCGGCTGGATGACGGGGATCGCGTGGAGGTGGAGATTCGACTCGCCGGATCCGGCCTGCGTCACCAGGCGCGGCAGCTGCTCGCCGATGCCGAGCTTCAGCTGACGGCGAGTGGTCCCCTCGACCCGACACGGCCGCTGAATGGCACCCGCGGGGCGGTCAGCTGGCAGGCGGCACGCCTGCCCGACATCGCTGCGCTGCAGCCCTATCTCGAGCCCTTTCTCGCCGATCCCGCACCCCTGCAGCTGCTCGGCGGAACCGCCCGGAGCCACGGGCAGCTGGAGATCGCGGAGGGCCTTCTGCGCGGCGAGCTGGCGCTATCCGGCGACAGGCTGCGCACGCGGTTTCGGGAGCACGCCGTGGAAAGCGGCATGCATCTGCTGCTGACCCTGAACGAGGCCAGGCTGGACGGCACGCGGCTGGACCTCTCCGGCAGCCGCCTGAGCTGGCAGGCACGCGGCCAGACACCGGAGGCGGAACGGCTGGAAAGCGACCTCGTGCTGCGCGACGGGCTGCTGCACCGGCGCAACGGAGTACCCGGAGGGCGGCTGGTCCTGGACGGCCGGATCCGCCAGCTCGGGTTCCTCAACGCCTTCCTGCCGGACGCCCACGGACTCGCGCTGCAGGGCGGCGGACAGCTCCAGCTGGAGGGCGGCTTCGAAGGCCGCCGGATCCTGCCGGGCAGCCACCTGCGCGTGGCGGCGGAGCCGCTGCGGGTGGGCTTTCTCGACCACCGGGCAGCAGGAAGCGGGGAACTGAGCGTCCGGCTCGAGACGCCGGAGGAGGCCCGGCTCTCGCTCGAGATCCCACGCTACACACTGCAGCGCGACGATGACGACCGCCCTCGCCTGCACGGGCGCGACCTGGTGCTGACGACCCGGACCGGGGCGTTCTCCCGGGTGCTGGAGGCACCCGACCCTGCCTATTTCACCACCGAGATCTCCCTCCCGGAGACGGAGATCCCGGATGTCGCCCGCTACAACACGTACCTGCCCGAGGACGCTGGCGTCAGGCTGTTCGGCGGAACGGCGCGCCTTGGCAGCGAGTTCACACTCACGGGCCTGGACGCCAGTGGCACCCTGAACCTGCGCGCTTCCGGCGTCGATCTGGCGCTGCTCGACCAGCGCCTGCGCGGTGATCTGCACCTCGCCCTGAGGCTCACGGAAGGCGATCTGGCCACCCGGCAGTTCAGCGCGGCCCGTTCGTTTCTGCGCCTGGATCGGGTGCAGCGCCGGAACGGGGCGCGACCGGAGGATGCCGGATGGTGGGTCCGTCTCGACTTCGACGACGCGCGGTTGCGCTGGACTGAGCAGGTCCATCTTGCGAGCCGGCTGCACCTGCGGATGCGCGACACCGGACTGCTCGCGCGCCTGTTCCTCGACCGTGCCCGCGACAGTGACTGGCTGGGCCGGCTGCTGGACGTGCGCGGCATCGCGGGCAGCGCGCGGCTTGATCTGAACGAAACACGGATCCGTCTCAGCGACGTCGATCTCCGGGGGGAAAACCTGATGCTGCTCGCCGACCTGGCGCTGGCGGAGGGCACGTCGAACGGCGCCCTCTATGCGCGGCTGGGCGTCCTCGGCCTCGGCGTGGAACTCGACGACGGCGACCCCACGCTGCGCATCGTGCGGCCGCGCCGGTGGTTTGACGCCTGGCGCACCCGTCACGCGTACCGCCCCTAGGCAAACGCTGATTCATCGGAGTCTTCCTGCGGCACAGGTGAAGTCTCGCCCGAATCGGCCATCGCAGGGGGTTGATTCTGGGGGCAGCCGCAACTCGTCTGTGCAGCGCCGCGTGCGCTGAGAAGGCCGGGTTGGCCTGATTCAGCGCTTCCCTGATGGGCCACCGCGAGCCAACGGGGCGGCGCTGCGCAGTCGGGTCGGGCCGGTCGCTCGGGGACTGCTCGGGCGTCTTCGGCTCCGGATCCGTCGGCGCGGCACCGTCGCGGCCCGGTCAGGTCCGTGCGCGGCCATCCGGCGCATCTCCTGCGCCTTCGACCGCGACCGTGTGCCGGACGGCGGCCGGCTCCGTGAAGACGAAGGCCACCGCGTCATTGCGAATGCAGAAGTCACCCCGTGCCTGTGCCCAGCCACAATCCTGCACCCTGGAATCCATCCACTCGAACAGCGCCTGCAGCGCCAGCGCAATGCGCGGACGCGCCGCGTAGTCGAGCCCGTGCGCGGTCCAGGCGGCCCGCGCCGCGTCCCGTCGCCGCCAGCCCTCGCGCACGAACCCGGCGGTGAACAGGGCCCGAAGAAGGCCGTCGCCGAGCCTGCGGCGCAGCTCCCGGATGGCCGCCTCGGCGCCGGTCGCGGGCGCAATTTCCGCAGCCAGCGAAGCGGGCAGCAGATCCTTCCAGTCCGGCCCCTCGACGGCGCCGGTCAGCAGGTCCTCGTCGACGATCTGCCGGAAATCGGGCATCGGGTCGGAGCCCGTGCGCTGCGCGAGCTGGATCAGTGCTCCGGCCTCGTCGAGGTAGCCGGAGAGGCGAAAGCCGCAGAGGTGGTGATCCACGAGATCGTGCACGAAGACGGAGGTGGGGATCCGCTCACCGGCGTACGGGGTGGCGGCGATCACGTCCGCTCCGGCACCCGGCACGTCGAGCTTCCAGCCGCGTGCGCCCAGGCCGTCTTGCCATTGCTCGTTGAACATCGCCGGCACGATGACCGGGCCGCGATCGGCGGGAGTCAGTACAGCGGAACACATCGCGACATCCAGATTCCTTCTTGGCCTCGTGTGTACCGACCGGTCAACCCGGTTCAAGTTCAGGACGCGACCCGCGGCCAGCTCCGGCGTTTCGACAGGCGGGCCCGGAGGCAGGTCCCTGACCCGCACCGGGCTTCGGGGCCCGGAATGCCCGTCTCAAGGCCGAAAATGCCCGGGTTTTAGGCTCTCTTGGATAATAAAATCAGAGACCTGGCTTGGTCCGACCCCCCTTTCACCCCCACCCTGCTGTCGTGGCCGTATCCGTCCTGGGCGCCCGATTTGGCACCCGAAATGGCCCCTTCAAGCCCCGAAAACGGCCCGTTTTCGAGCTCCTTTTGGATAAAAATCAGATGCTTGCGTTGGTCCGACCCGCGCGCTGCTAAAGGCCTGCGCGGCCTTGCCGATATAGACCGCGGGCCGGTCTTTTGCCGTTCGTGCGGTTTCGGCTCGGGGGTGATCCGGAACCGCATGCGGCGGAGCCGGGCGGGTCTGCCGGTGAGCGCCGATCGATGGATGACGGCGGGGCATCGCTGCGGCTCGTGGCTGGGCCGGGGGGCCTCCGGCCGGATGTAACACGACAAGGTCTGACCTCGTTGAGCGCGCATGATCCACCCGCGCGTCGTTCGGGGCAACGGAACGCGCTGAGGGAGAGCATCCGATGTTCGGTTTCCTGAAGAGACGGGCGCATGGGGTCACGGTCCGCGGGGAACCCGTGCGCCAGGCCCGCCGCGGCCCTGCCGAAACGCACGCGCCGGCTGCAGGACCTGTGCCTGCGGCGGCTCCGGGTGGCATGGAAGATGCGCCTTCGGTCGAGGGATTGCGCGACACCGACATGGCCACCCTGTACCGCCTGGCCCGGGTCGATGTGCTTGAGCCCGGCACGGTGCTGTTCGGCCCCGGGGATGCGGGCGGCATGGTGCACATGCTGGTCAAGGGCGAGGTCGCGCTGCGGGACGGAACGGGCAAGACGCTGACCCGGACCCCGGTGGGGACATGGATCGGCCGGCTTGATGCCACCGAATCGGGAACGCCCGGCTGCTCCGCGGTGGCGGCTGGGCCAGCCTCGGTGCTGTCGCTGGACCGCGCAACGTATGACGGACTCGATGGTGACCTCAAGCTGCGCGTGCTGACGCAGGTTCAGGCACACGCGCACGGTGTCGTGCATGCCCTCGCCGCGCGCAATGACGACCTCGGCACCCGGAATGGGGTGCTCGTGGACGCGCTCTACCGGTCCCGCCAGACGGCGGACGCCGATCTGTCGAAGACCGAGACGGTCAGTCAGATCATCCAGAAGGTGCCCCGCCTGCCGGTATCCACGGCCACGCTACTGGGCAAGCTCTTCGACGAACGCAGTACCAACGCGGAAGTCGTCGAACTGGTCAAGTCCGATCCCTCCCTGACCGCCGCGCTGCTGAAGGCGATCAACTCCCCGCTGTATGGCCTCAGCCACAAGATCACTCACATCAACCACGCGGTCACCCTGCTGGGCTTTGATGGCGTGCACCAACTGGTGCTCTCCGAAAGCCTGCGCAAGAGCCTGCCGGAGACACCCCGGTTCCAGAAGACCCATCAGCGCGCCGTCGAAACCTCGCAACTCGCGTTCGCCGCGGCCCAGGCAACCGGTATCCGCCACCCGGCGGAGGTCTCGACCATTGCCCTGCTGCACGAAATCGGCAGCGTTGTGCTGGAGCTCCTGAAGACGGCCAACCCGCACCTGGAAATGGCCCTGGCCACGGTGGACTCCACCGGCATGGGGGCGGAGCTGCTGCGGGCCTGGAACCTGCCCGAACCGCTATGCCGGAGCATCGAATTGCAGCATTACCCGGGGTTCGCGCTGCCCGAACACGTGCCGGACGAGGTGCGCAAGAACGTTGCCCTGCTGTATCTGGCGAATCGTTTCCACGACCGGGTTCACGGCCAGCATGAACGCATGCCATGGCCCTTTGCCCCCGAATACCTCGGCGTGCTTGGCGTCACGGGGATGGATGAGTCGGAGTTCTTCCAGCAGAAGATCCGGCCTGCGCTTCTGGGCCGCGTGAAGACCCTGCCGAAGTCGCTGGCGCAGGCCCTGTCCGCCTGAAAACCCGCGCACGGGGTCGGCCTCCGGGGGCCCCGTGGGAGACGAATCCTCTCGGCGATCCGGCGTCAAGCGGAGGATCTCGCCTGAGGGCTGGCCTCCTGCAGGCGCATCGGTGCCCGCAAACCCGTCGGCCCGGGCACGGCCTCCGCGCCGATTGCCTCGACCTCACTCCGTGGTGACGGATTCCTCGTCGCCGGTGAGGGCCGTGTCGAGGGTGTGCCAGGAGAGGGTGGCGCACTTCACCCGCATCGGGTATTCGTGCACGCCCGCCAGCGCGCCGAGGCTGCCGAGTTCGGCCGGGTCGGTGTGCGGGTGGTCACTGGTCAGCAGGTCGTGCATCTCGGCGAACAGGCGCTGGGCCTCCTCCACGGTCTTGCCCCGCACCGCCTCGGTCAGCATCGAGGCCGAGGCCACCGAGATCGCGCAGCCGACCCCGATGAAGCTGACGTCCTCCACCCTCCCGTCCGCGACCTTCACGAACAACCGCAGCTGGTCGCCGCAGAGCGGGTTGTGACCGTCCACCGCGCGGGTCGCATCCGGCATGTCGCGGAAGTTCCGGGGGTTGCGCTTGTGGTCCAGGATCAGCTCCTGGTAGAGGTCGCTCATCTCGCTCATGCCAGCATCTCCCGGGCGTACCGCAGGGCCTCCGCGAGACGGTCGATCTCGTCGAAGGTGTTGTAGAAGGCCATCGAGGCGCGCGAGGTCGCGGGGACCCGATAGAAGGTCATCACCGGCATCGCGCAGTGGTGGCCCGCACGCACCGCCAGCCCCCGGTGGTCCAGGATGGTGCCCATGTCGTGCGGGTGCACGTCGTCCATCACGAAGGAGACCAGCGGCACCTTTTCGTGCGCCTGGCCGATGATGCGCAGCCCCGGGACCGCCTGCAGGCGCTCGGTGGCATGGTCGAGCAGACGTGCCTCGTGCGCCATCGCCCCCTCCCAGTCCAGCGACTCGAGGTACTCGATCGCACGGCCGAGGCCGATGGCGCCGGCGATGTCGGGCGTACCGGCCTCGAACCGGTGCGGCAGCCCGGCGAAGGTGGTCTTCTCGAAACTGACCGTGCGGATCATTTCGCCGCCGCCCTGATACGGCGGCATCGCCTCCAGCAGCCGCTCCCGGCCATAGAGGACGCCGATGCCGGTGGGGCCGAAGAGCTTGTGCCCGGAGAAGGCGTAGAAGTCGCAGTCCAGCGCCTGCACGTCCACCCGCAGGTGCGGTACGGCCTGCGCGCCGTCGAGCAGCACCGGGACTTCATGTTCGTGTGCTGCCTTAATAATGGACTCTACAGGATTGATCGTACCCAGAGCGTTGGAGGCGTGCGTCAGGGCCAGCAGGCGCGTGCGGGGGCCGAAAAGGCCCGGCAGTGCGTCCAGATCCAGCTCGCCCGAGGGCGTGATCGGCACCACCCGCAGCACGATACCGGTGCGCTCGCGCAGCAGCTGCCAGGGCACGATGTTCGCGTGGTGCTCCATCGCGGTCAGGATGACCTCGTCGCCCTCCCGCAGCCCCTGGCCGAAACTCGACGCCACCAGGTTGATCGCCTCCGTGGTGCCGCGCAGGAACACGATCTCGCGGGTCGAGCGGGCATTGATGAACCGGCGCACCGACTCGCGCGCGCCCTCGAAGTCGCGGGTGGCCCGCTCCGCCAGCGCATGTACACCGCGATGCACGTTCGAGTTATCGTGATGGTAGTAATGGTCGAGCGCCTCGACCACGGTCTGCGGCTTCTGCGTGGTGGCGGCGTTGTCGAGATAGGCCAGTGGATGCCCGTGCACCTGCTGGCCCAGCACCGGGAAGTCCCGGCGCACGCGCTCGACGTCCCAGGAACCGGTTGGCGTGGACAGGACTGCAGCACTCATCGATCTCCTCCTGGCCGGCCGCTTCGAAGCCGATTTCCGGTCCGCGTGCCGGCCGCGTGGTGTACGTTGTTCGATTTGACCCCCAACAATAGTCAAGTTTTCCGGGATGCGTCTTGGGCACCCGGGCAAAGCAAGGTTAATTCAATGCACCGACCCGGACCGCAAGGCAGCGGGTTTCCGGGTACCTGAAGACCACATGTGAGAAGCGACATGAATGAAGGCAGGCTCCTGAGACTCTACCCCGCTCCCCACCTCGAGCGGTCGATCGAGGGCCTCTATCTCGCCGAGGAGATGGCGGGGCCGGATCCGGACCGGCCCTTCGTGTACACGAACTTCGTGTGCAGCCTCGATGGGCGGATCGCCGTGGAAGGCCCGCGGCGGGGCCGCCTGCGCTCTCCGCCGGCAATCACCAACCCGCGCGACTGGCGCCTGTTCCAGGAGCTGGCGACTCGCGCCGACGCGCTGATCATCAGTGCCAACCTGCTGCGCGCGATCCTTGCCGGGGAGGCCGCCGAGAGACTGCCCATCGGCTGCGATCCCGCCTTCGACGACCTCCATGCATGGCGCAGGGACAGAGGCATGCCGTCCCAGCCGGCGGTGGTGATCCTCGGCCGCAGCCTGGATGCAGCACTCGCCGAGCGGTGCGGCGAGTTTGATCGGCCGGTCTATTTCGCAGTCGGAAGCGAGGCCAAGGCAGACGCGGCCACGGCGGTCGAGGCCGCCGGCGTGCGGGTGCTCGGGGCCGGAACCGGACGGGACGTGCAGGGGCGGCCGCTGATCGATGCACTGGGGCGCGCGGGCTTCCGGCGCATCTACTCCATGGCCGGGCCGCGGGTGCTGCACCTCCTGCTGAGGGATCGTGTGCTCGACCGGCTCTACCTGACCCACTTTCACCGCCTTCTCGGCGGTCAGACCTTCGATACGCTGCTCGAAGGCGACGCCCTGGATCCACCGGCGTCGCTCGTTCCGCGTACGCTCTACTACGATCCCGACGCAAAAGACGGGGCCGGGCAGGTCTTCGCCGCATACGACCTCCGCTGACCGGGAGTCCCGATTTGCGGGCTTCGGCGTGATCGCTGCGGCGGTTCGAAATCCGCTCCCGGCGCCCCGCGGGGACAGATTGGCCAATCGGTCCCCGGCCCTTGGCGGCCCTGTCCGCAAGCGGGAGCAGGGGCTGCGCAAGGCGCCCGCGGGCTACTCCCACTCGATAGTGGCCGGGGGCTTGCCTGAGATATCGTATGTTACACGAGATATACCGTCTATCTCATTGATGATACGACGCGACACCAGGTCGAGAAACTCGTAGGGTAGATGCGCCCAGCGGGCGGTCATGAAGTCGATGGTCTCGACCGCACGCAGCGCGACCACGTAATCGTAGCGGCGGCCATCCCCCATCACGCCCACCGACCGCACCGGCAGGAAGACGGCGAAGGCCTGGGAGACCTGGTCGTAGAGATCCGCCCGGCGCAGTTCCTCGATGAAGATGTCATCGGCGCGGCGCAGCAGGTCCGCGTATTCCTTCTTCACCTCGCCGAGGATGCGCACCCCGAGCCCCGGCCCCGGGAAGGGATGGCGGTAGACCATCTCGGTGGGCAGGCCCAGCTCCACCCCGATCCGGCGCACCTCGTCCTTGAACAGTTCGCGCAGGGGCTCGACCAGGCCCAGGTTCATGTGTTCGGGCAGCCCGCCGACATTGTGGTGGGACTTGATCACGTGGGCCTTGCCGGTCCTGGAGCCGGCGGACTCGATCACGTCCGGATAGATCGTGCCCTGGGCGAGCCAGCGCGCATCCGTGATCTTGCCGGCCTCCTCGTCGAAGACCTCGATGAACTGCCCACCGATGACCTTGCGCTTCTGCTCCGGATCGCTGACCCCTTCCAGGGCCTGCAGGAAGCGCCGCTCCGCGTCAATCCGGATCACCTTCACCCCCATGTGCCGCGCGAAGGTCGCCATCACCTGATCGCCCTCGTGCAGGCGCAGCAGACCGGTGTCCACGAAGACGCAGGTCAGCTGGTCGCCGATCGCCTTGTGCAGCAGCGCACCGACCACCGAGGAATCGACGCCGCCGGAGAGTCCGAGGATCACGTGATCGGAGCCCACCTGCTCGCGCACGCGCTCGGCCATGTCCTCGATGATGTTGCCCGGGGTCCAGAGGTCCTCGCAGCCGCAGATCTCGTGGATGAATCGCGAGAGGATGCGCCGGCCCTGGCGGGTGTGCGTGACCTCCGGGTGGAACTGGAGACCGTAGAAGGCGCGTTCCTCGTCGGCCATGCCGGAGATCGGGGCGGAATCGGTGGAGCACATCAGCCGGAAGCCCGGCGGGAGTTCCGCTACGCGATCTCCGTGGGACATCCACACGTCCAGCAGGCCATGGCCCTCCGGCGTGGTGTGGTCCTCGATGTCGGTCAGCAGGCGGGTGTGGCCGCGGGCGCGGACCTGCGCATAGCCGAACTCGCGGTGACCCCAGGGCTCGACCTGGCCGCCAAGCTGCGCGGCCATGGTCTGCATGCCGTAGCAGATGCCGAGCACCGGCACACCGAGCTCGAAGACCAGCGGGTGGGCGATCGGCGGATTCTCCATGTGCACCGACTCGGGGCCGCCGGAGAGGATCACGCCACTGGGGGCGAACGCGCGCATCGCCTCCGGGCTCATGTCCCAGGGGTGAATCTCCGAGTAGACCCCGGCCTCGCGCACCCGGCGCGCGATCAGCTGGGTGTACTGCGAGCCGAAGTCCAGCACCAGGATCCGGTGCGCATGTACGTCCTGGGTCATCGCGTCATTCAATCCATCAATCCCGGCGGTAGTTCGGGGCCTCCTTGGTGATCGCCACGTCGTGCACATGGCTCTCGCGCATCCCGGCGGCGGTCACGCGCACGAACTGGGGCTTGGTGCGCATCTCCTCGATGGTCCGTGCCCCCACGTAGCCCATCGAAGACCGGAGTCCGCCGGTCAACTGGTGGATGATCGCGACGATCGGACCCTTGTACGGGACCCGCCCCTCGATGCCCTCGGGAACGAACTTCTCCGGGCCGGCACTGGCTTCCTGGAAATAGCGGTCGGAAGACCCCTGCTGCATCGCACTGAGCGAGCCCATGCCGCGATAGGACTTGTAGGAACGCCCCTGGAACAGCTCCACCTCGCCCGGCGCCTCCTCGGTGCCGGCGAACAGGGAGCCCAGCATCACGCTGTGGGCGCCGGCCGCGATGGCCTTCGCGATGTCACCGGAGAAGCGCACCCCGCCGTCCGCGATCAGCGGCACGCCCGTGCCCTCGAGGGCGGTGCTGACATTCTCGATCGCGGTGATCTGGGGCACGCCGACACCGGCCACGATCCGCGTGGTGCAGATCGAACCCGGTCCGATGCCCACCTTCACCGCGTCGGCGCCCGCGGCGACCAGGTCACGCGCGGCCTCGCCGGTGGCGATGTTTCCGCCGACCACCTGCACCTCCGGGTAGTGCTGCTTGACCCAGCGCACGCGGTCCAGCACGCCCTGCGCGTGGCCGTGCGCGGTATCGACCACGATCATGTCCACGCCCGCCTCCACCAGCGCCGCGACACGCTCGTCGGTGCCGGCACCCACGCCGACCGCGGCGCCGACCCGCAGGCGCCCGCGGTCGTCCTTGCAGGCCCCGGGATGCTCGGAGGACTTCTGGATGTCCTTCACCGTGATCATGCCGCGCAGCTCGAAGTGGTCGTTCACCACCAGCACCTTCTCGATGCGGTGCCGGTGCAGGAGCTCCATCACATGGTTACGGTCGGCGCCCTCGGGCACCGTGACCAGCCGCTCCTTCGGGGTCATCACCTCGGTCACCGGCGCCTGCATGCGGGTCTCGAAACGGAGATCGCGGGAGGTCACGATCCCGATCAGATCCGTGCCGTCCACGACCGGCACACCCGAGATGTGGTTGGCCCGCGTCAGCTCCATCACGTCGCCGATGGTGGCGCTGGGCGCGACCGTGATCGGATCGCTGATCACGCCGGCCTCGTACTTCTTCACCTGGCGGACGTGAGCGGCCTGGCGTTCGGCGCTCATGTTCTTGTGCACCACGCCGACGCCGCCCTCCTGCGCCATCGCGATCGCCAGGCGGGCCTCGGTCACGGTGTCCATGGCGGCCGAGAGCAGTGGCGAGCCGAGCACGATCTCGCGCGTGAGACGGGTGGTCAGATCCACGTCGCGCGGCATCACGCTGGAATGCCCGGGCAGCAGCAAGACGTCGTCGAAGGTGAGGGCTTCCGCGAGTATGCGCATGGGCAGCTCCAGGGCTTCCGGGTGGGGGCGGAGAAATAGCCGATCAGTATAGAATTCACCGGCACTGCGGTAAAGAAAGACCGCTTCCTCGGAAAGACGGAAAGGAGACCCATGACGGAAGGGCGAAGCGTTCTCGGCGTCGGCGAACTGAACCAGCGCGCGGATGAACTCCTGCGTGCGGGCCTCGGCGCGTTGTGGGTGGAGGGCGAGGTCTCGAACCTGCGCCAGTATGCCTCGGGCCACCGGTATTTCGCGTTGAAGGACGACAACGCCAGCGTCAGCTGCACGCTCTTCCGCGGGCGGGCCGGCAAGGCCGCCGCCTTCGCCGACGGCGACCGGGTCCTGGTCTTCGCCCGGCCCGGCGTCTATGTTGCGCGCGGCCAGTTTCAGCTGGTGGTGGAGCGTCTCGAGTCTGCCGGCGAGGGCCGGCTGCTCGCCGAATTCCAGCGCCTGAAGGCGCGGCTGCTCGCGGAGGGCCTGTTCGAAGCCGAGCGCAAGCTGCCCCTGCCCCCGCTGGTGCATCGGCTCGGGGTGGTCACCTCGGCCCAGGGCGACGTCCGGCACGACATCGCCCGCACCCTCGCCAGGCGCTTCCCGCTGCTGCTGCCCTTCCGGCTCTACCCGGTGGCGGTGCAGGGGGCGGGCGCCGTACCCCAACTCATCGCGGCGCTGGAACAGGCGGGCCGCGAGGCCGCGGTGGACGTGCTGATCCTGGCGCGCGGCGGCGGCGCGCTGGAGGATCTGTGGGCCTTCAACGAGGAGGCGGTCGCGCGCGCGATCGCCGCATGCCCGATCCCGGTGGTCACCGGCATCGGGCACGAAACGGACACCACGATCGCCGATTTCGTCGCCGATCTGCGGGCATCGACGCCGACCGCCGCGGCCGAGGCGGTCAGCCCCGACGGCACGGTACTCAGGCGGCAGCTGCGCGACGCCGCCGCCCGTCTCGGCCAGGCGGCCGCCGCCAGTCTGCGCCAGCGCCGCCAGCGCGTCGATCAGGGGCGCGCCCGGCTGCTGCGGCTGCATCCGGGACGGCGGGTTGAACAGCACCTGCTGCGCATCGACGAACTCCGGACACGCCTGATCCGCGGCGCTTGCGCAGGCCGGGAGAAGAAGCTGTACCGGCTGCGGCAACTGGCGCTGCGCCTGAAGGTGCACGATCCCGCCCGCCGCCTGGAGACGCTGCAGTCGCGGCTCCGGCAGCAACAGCACCGGCTGTGGCTGGCCCGACCGGCGCGGCAGCTGGTCCGGCAGCGGGACCTGCTGGAGGGATTGCAGGGCCGCCTGCTGCGGGGGGTCCGGGACCGGCTGCGCCGGGATGAGGCACGGTTTCAGGCCACCAGCGGCCGCTTGCGGGCCCTCTCCCCGGAAGGCGTGCTCGAACGCGGATACAGCATCCTGCTGACCGCGGACCAGCGTGTGGTGCGCGAGGCGGACCCGGCACTGATCGGCGCGCAGCTGCAGGCGCGGCTCGCGCGCGGCGCGCTGGAGCTCGAGGTGCTGGACGCTCGGCCGGCGAAGAAGGGATCCGGCCGGAAGCGGAAGAAACGCGGCTGAAGACCGGGGCGCCCGGAGGGCGGGCCTACAAGGCGTCAGCCCCGGCCCCCTGTGGGAGCGGCCTCTGGCCGCGATGGCCTTTGCCCGGTGCGCGATCGCGGCTGGAAGCCGCTCCTACGACCACCGCGAGCCCCCCGTGGGAGCGGCCTCCGGCCGCGATGTCCTTCGCCCGGCGCACGATCGCGGCTGGAAGCCGCTCCTACGGGCCGCTCCTACGGGCCGCTCCTACAAGCGACCGCGAGCCCCCGTGGGAGCGGCCTCCGGCCGCGATGGCCTTCGACCCGGGGGCTGGCCTTCTACGCGATCCCTGCCCTGCTCCGGGCTTCGCGGTGCCAGGCGACCAGGCTGGCGAGATCGACATATCCCGCGGCGGGTGGCGACCCGGCCTGCACGGTCACCGGGGCGCCGGGTTCGCCGAAGCCATTCAGCACCGCGACGGCACCGGAGAAATCCTCGTCCCGGGTGTAGCCGCTGGTGGTGACCACCGTGGGCAGACCGGCCCCGAGCGCGGCCCGCAGCCCGTTCCCGGAATCCTCCAGCGCGAGGCAGACGTTCGGCGCCAGCCCCAGTTCCGACAGGGCCAGTCGAAAGATGTCCGGGGCCGGCTTCTTCGCCGGAACGATGTCGCCCGCGGCGATCACCTCGAACCACTGCAGGCCCTCCGTGCCGAGGGTGCTGCGCAGCAGCGTGGTCACGTTCTCCGGCGTGGTGGTGGTGGCAATCGCAAGGCGGAGACCCGCCGTGCGCGCCTCCAGCAGCAACCGCCGCACCCCCGGCCGGAGCGGGATCGCACCGGCCTCGAGCAGCCTCAGGTAGTGCCGCGTCTTGGCCGCGTGCAGCGCCCGGATGCGCTCGTCGATATCCGGTGCCTGAAGCAGATCCGGCCGCTCCTCGGAGAGGTAGAGGCGGATCCGCTCCTTGCCGCCGGTCACGCGGAGCAGCGCGCCGTACCGGGCCTCGTCCCAGAACCAGTCCAGCCCCGCCTCCTCGAAGGCGCGGTTGAAGGCGACCCGGTGACCATCGCGCTCGGTATCGGCCAGGGTGCCATCGACGTCGAATATCAGCGCACTGAGCTTGTCCATTGATCCTCCAAGGGATTCGCGGGCACCGCGGGCCCGCCGCGGTGCGGAGGGGCACCGGTCGACACGCGGCAGGCGCCGGGGCGCCAGCCCGCCGAATTCACACCGCCGGCCCGCTCGGCCCTTGCCTGCACCGGCCTTCTCTGATAGATAAGGCCCGCGATTCACCCGGAGACCAGCGTCCATGGCCGCAGACCCGAAGAAGACCAAGCCCTCGTCCAACCACATGGTGGCCAGCGGCATTGCCGCCTACCAGCCGGAGGCCGGCGAAGAGTACATGAGCGACGAGCAGCTGGCACATTTCCGGCAACTCCTGCTCGCCTGGAAACAGGAATTGCTGGAGGAGGTGAACCGGACCGTGGGTCACATGAAGCGGGAGGCCGCGAACTTCGCGGATCCCGCCGACCGCGCGACACAGGAAGAGGAATTCGGCCTGGAGCTCCGGGCGCGCGACCGTGAGCGCAAGCTCTCCAAGAAGATCGACGAGTCCCTGCGCAACATCGATCTGGGCAACTACGGCTACTGCGAGGCCTGCGGGGTGGAGATCGGCATCCGCAGGCTGGAGGCGCGCCCGACCGCCACGCTGTGCATCGACTGCAAGACGCTGGCGGAGATCAAGGAAAGGCAGATGGCCTGAACGGCCCGCCGTCCCGGACACCGGACAAACCGGCATTCACGTCCTGTTCCCGGCCTCTTGACCGTCTGCACAGGCCGCTTCGCCCCGACTCCGTCGGGCCCGCTGCACGCGGGTTCGCTGACCGCCGCGGTGATCTCCTGGCTGGACGCCCGCAGCCGGCAGGGCCGGTGGCACCTGCGCATCGACGATAGCGACCGGCCGCGCACCGTGCCCGGCGCCGCGGACGAGATCCTGCGTACCCTCGACGCCTGCGGGCTCGGATGGGATGGCGCCGTGGTGTTTCAGAGCGAGCGCGAACCGGCCTACCGGGAGGCCCTCGCGCGCCTGGAGGCCGCTGGCCGGGTCTTCGCCTGCGCCTGTTCCCGGAAGGAGGTCGCCGCCGCCGGGCTCGTGGGCCTCGACGGGCCGATCTACCCGGGTACCTGTCGGGAGGGCCTGCCGCGCGGCCGGGAGGGCCGCTCGGTTCGCCTGCGGGCCGAGCAGCGCCACTGGACGATCACGGACCGGAGCCTGGGCCCGCTCGGCTTCGACCTGCACCGGCTGGGCGGCGATTTCGTGATCCGCCGGGCCGACGGCGTGTTCGCCTACCAGCTCGCGACCGTCGTCGACGACATCGCGCTCGGGGTCACCGACGTGGTCCGCGGCATCGACCTGCTGGGCTCGGTGCCCCGGCAGCTGCAGCTGTACCGGGGGCTCGGGCGTCCGCAGCCCCGTTATCTGCACCACCCGGTGGTGATCGCGGACAGCGGCCGGAAGCTGGCCAAGTCTTCGGGCGCCGCGCCGGCGCCGCGCCAGCGGCCCGCCGCCCTGCTCGCGCCGATCCTGGCCGCGATCGGCACCCCGGGCGTCGATCCCGGTTTCGCCGCGGCTGGACCGGGAGCGGTCGACGACCTGCTGGAGCACGCACGGCGCCACTGGAGCCCGGGGCGACTGCCGCCGGGACCGATTCCGGAGGCGTGCCTGCGCCCCACGGGCGCGTAGGCGGCCAGCCCCTGCCGCCGGATTGCCGCGAGGGCGCGCCGCCCACGGTGGCTCGCGGTGGCGTGGGAGCGGCCCGTTGGATCCGCCCGTAGGAGCGGCCCGTAGGAGCGGCCCGTAGGAGCGGCCCGTAGGAGCGGCTTCCAGCCGCGATTCCACACCGGGCGAAGGGCATCGCGGCCAGGAGGCCGCTCCCACAAACCCACGGCACTGCCCGCGCAGGAGCGGCCAGGAGGCCGCTCCCACAGGGGCTCGCGGTGGCTTGTGGGAGCGGCTCCCTGCTGTCCGCACGGTCGGGGTTCTTCCGCGGCTATGTTTTCGCGCTAAAGTCAGTGGCGTTGCCCGCGGCACTATGATCGTTGGCCGGGTCAGGAGCGATGACACATGTCGGAACATCGATGCTGAATGCGCGGGGGCGACGGTGAGCCAGGGGGCCAGCGTGCTGGTGCTGCTGATCGGCGTGCTGCTGTTCCTGTCGCCGGTGGTGCCGTGGGTCGCCGCCATCGCACCCGCCTGGTGGTGGCCCTTCGCCGCCTGGGGGGCGCTCGTGGGCCTGATCGCGCTGACGATGGTCGGACGCCGTGACCCTTAGCCTCGGCCTCGTCTACGCGGTCGGGGTGATCTACCTTGCGGCGCTGTTCGCCATCGCCTTCGCGGCAGAGCGCTCGCGGGCCTTCGGGAGGATCGCCGGCAACGCCTGGGTGTACACGCTGTCGCTGGGCGTGTACGCCACCTCCTGGACCTTCTACGGGAATCTCGGATTCCTGGAGACCCACGGCTATCTCTACCTGACCATCTATCTCGGCGTCACCCTGGCGTTTGCGGCCACACCGTTCCTGCTGCGACCGATTCTGGTGCTGGTGCGCGAGCATCAGCTGACCTCGCTGGCGGACCTCTTCGCCTTCCGTTACCGCAGCCGGCTCACCGGGCCGGTGGTCACGCTGTTCATGCTGGCCGGCGTACTCCCCTACATCGCGCTGCAGATCAAGGCGGTCGCCGAGTCGGCGGCGGTCCTGACCGCGGACACGCCGCCGCACCTGCTGGCGCTCACCTTTACCGCCACCATCGCGCTGTTCGCGATCCTGTTCGGGGCGCGGCACATCTCGCCGCGGGAGAAGCACTCGGGGCTGGTGGTGGCGATCGCCTTCGAGTCGATGGTGAAGCTGGTTGCGCTGCTCGTCATCGCCGCTATCGCGCTGTTCGCGGTCTTCGGGGGGCTGGGGGGGCTGGACCGCTGGCTGGCCTCGCACCCCGAGGCGGTCACCGCGCTGTACCAGCCGGTATTCGACGGTGGCTGGACCAGCCTGATGGTGCTGGCCTTCGCCGCCGCCTTCCTGCTGCCGCGGCAGTTTCACATGCTGTTCACGGAGAACATCAACCCCGAGGCGCTGAACCGCGCGGCCTGGGGCTTTCCGCTGTTCCTGCTGCTGCTGAACCTGCCGATGCCACTGCTCTACTGGGCCGGGCAGGCGGCCGGGCTCACCGAGCAGACCAGTTACTATGCGCTGGGGCTGGCCTCCCGGCTCGAGTCCCCGACGCTCGCGCTGCTGATCTTCGTCGGCGGCCTGTCCGCGGCGAGCGCGATGATGATCGTCACCACGCTGGCACTGGCCAACATGGGAATGAACTACCTGTCCCCGCCGGCCAGCCTGCGCGAACGCCAGGGCATGCCGGCGAACCTGTACCGCAACCTGCTGTGGGGGCGGCGCATCTGGATCGTGCTGATCATCGCCCTTGGCTACGGCTTCTACGGCCTGCTGCAGGTGATCGAGGGCCTGGCGCAGCTCGGCCTGATCTCCTTCGCTGCGGTGGCCCAGTTCCTGCCCGGTTTCTTCGGCCTGCTGCTGTGGCCGCGGGCGACCCGCAACGGCTTCCTGCTCGGACTCGCCGCCGGCATCACCGGCTGGTTCTTCAGTCTGGTCACGCCGCTGCTGGGGAACGCCGGCATCTGGCCGCAGGCGCCCCGCCTGCAGGAGCTGGCCGCCGGCGGCGGCCTCGATCCCTGGACCTTTGCCCTCACGGTCAGTCTGGGGGCGAACACCGTGCTGTTCATCCTCGGGTCGCTGCTGTCGCGGCCGAACCAGCAGGAGGTCGAGGCCGGTCAGGTCTGCTGCCCGCGCGAGCCGATCTACGCCACCATCGACCTGCCACTGGCGCGTGACGTGCCCGAGATGGAGGCGGAGCTGGCGAACACGCTCGGCAGCATGCCGGCCCGTCACGAGGTGCAGCGGGCACTGGACGATCTCGGCCTGCCACGGCACACGCGATCGCGCCGGGACCTGCAGCGGCTGCGCGAGCGCATCGAGCGCAACCTCTCGGGCCTGCTCGGGCCGGTTCTCGCCCGCATGATCGTGGATCAGCACCTGCGCCTGGATGCCGCCGGCCGTTCGAGCCTCGGCGAGAGCCTGCGCCGGATCGAGCAGCAGCTGGAGGATGCCCGCCTGCCGCTGACCGGGCTGGCGGCCGAACTCGACGCGCTGCGTCGATTCCACCGCCAGATCCTGCACGAACTGCCGCTCGGGGTGTGCAGCCTGACCCCCGGCGGCGAGGTCACCGGCTGGAATCACGCGCTGGCCGAACTCACGGGTATCCGGCCGGGTGCTGCGGTGGGCCAGCTCGTCGAGCGCCTGGAACGGCCCTGGGGCGGGCTGCTGCAGGCCTTCCTCGACAGCGACGACCGGCAGCTCTACAAGCTGAATCTGGAGACCCGCCGCGGCCCGCGGCGACTGAACCTGCACAAGTCCACGGTGGCAGTGACCGCGGGTCACCGCGAGGGCTACGTGATCCTGATCGAGGATGTCACCGCCCGGGTGCAGCTCGAAAGCGAGGTGGCCCACGGCGACCGGCTCGCGTCCATCGGGCGTTTCGCGGCCGGTGTCGCGCACGAGATCGGCAACCCGCTGGCGGGCATCGCCTCCCTCGCGCAGACCCTGCCGCTGGAGGACGACCCGGGGGAGATCCGCGACATTGCGGAGGACATCATTGGCCAGACACGGCGCATCAACACCATCGTGCAGTCGCTGGTCGCCTTTGCCCACTCCGATACGCCGCCGCGCAACCGCTTCGAGCCGGTCGATCTCGCCGCGCTGGTGGACGAGGCGATCCGGCTGACCCGCCTCGCGGGCCGCAAGGACATCCGCTACGAACTGGACGGACTGGCGGAGCAGTCGGTGCTGGGCGCACGACCGAAGCTGCTGCAGGTCTTCATCAACCTGCTGACCAACGCGGAGCAGGCCTCGCCGGCCGGCGCGGCGATCCGTGTCCGGGCGCGCCGGACGGGCGCCGCGGTGCGCATCACCATCCATGACGAGGGACCGGGGATTGCCGCAGCCACGCTGGACCGGCTGTTCGAACCCTTCTTCACGACCAAGCCCGCCGGCCGGGGCACAGGCCTTGGACTGCCCGTCGCCTACAGCATCGTGCAGGACCATGGTGGTAGCCTAACGGCCATGAACGCAGCCGAGGGCGGTGCCCAATTCACTCTGACCTTGCCGACCGGCAGACAGGCATGACACGAATCCTCCTGGTCGATGACGAAGCGGCGATCCGGCGGGCCGTGCGCCGGTTCCTGGAACACCACGGCTTCGAGATCGCGCTGGCCGAGGACCTCTGCGGTGCCCGCGAACAGGCCGAGCGCAGCGACTTCGATCTGGTGCTCGCCGACCTGCGCCTGCCCGACGGGGAGGGCACGGCCCTGATCGGAGAATATCCGCGGCTGCCGACCGTGATCATGACCAGCTATGCCTCGATCACCTCGGCGGTGGAGGCGATGAAGTCCGGCGCGATCGACTACATCGCCAAGCCCTTCGATCACGACGCCCTGTTGCTGACCCTGCGCGCCGCGCTGCGCAGCAGCGGCCAACAACGCCATCCCGACGTGCCGGAAGGGCCTGCCGGGCAGGAGCAGGGACTGATCGGTGAATCTCCCGCGATCGTCACGCTGCGCCAGCAGATCCGCAAGGTCGCCGCCGCCGACTCCACCGTGCTGATCCGGGGCGAGTCGGGCACCGGCAAGGAGGTTGCGGCGCGGGCGATCCACGCCCTGAGCCCGCGGGCTGCCCAGCCCTTCGTTCCGGTCAACTGCGCCTCGATACCGGAGGGCCTGGTCGAGGCGGAACTGTTCGGACACGCCCAGGGTGCCTACACCGGTGCGGTCAAGGCCCGCACCGGCCTGATCGAGTCGGCCCACGGGGGCGCGCTGTTCCTCGACGAGATCGGTGAACTGGCCCCGGCGGCCCAGGCCCGGCTGCTGCGCGTGCTGCAGGAGGGCGAGATCCGGCCGGTCGGCGCCAACCAGGCCAGAAGGGTCGATGTGCGCCTGCTGGCGGCGACGCACCGGGACCTGGAGGCGATGATCGACGCGGGCGAATTCCGCGCCGATCTCTACTACCGGCTGCGGGTGCTCGAGCTGCGCATCCCGCCGCTGCGGGAACGCCTGCAGGACCTGGACCTGCTCACCGGCCATTTTCTCGGGGAGCTGGGACGGCGCTTCAACACATCCGGCCTGAGCCTGGACGAACGGACGCGCCGGCGCATGCACCAGTACGCGTGGCCGGGCAATGTCCGCGAACTGCGCAACGCGCTGGAGCGCGCGGTGGTCCTGTCCGAGGACAACCGCATCGACTGGGAGCATCTCGGCCTTGCCCCCGCGACGGTCGAGGACCCTTCCCGCACCGCCAGCCTGAACGCGTACTTCCGGCGCTTCGTGATCGAGAACCAGGGCCGCATGAACGAGACGGAGCTTGCGCGCGCCCTCGGCATCAGCCGCAAGACCCTGTGGGAGCGCCGCCAGCGCGAGAATCTGCCCCGGACCGGGTGATCACGGTGATTCGCGCCACGCGGAGGGGTGAAGATCACCCTCCCCCACTGCTCCGCCGGTGGCGAGGGGCGGTCGGTGCGCGCCGCGCGCGGCAGCCAGCTCCGGACACCGCACACCGCGAGGCCGCGTTACCTTGCGTAACACCCGCTGTTACCGGATGTAACAGCCGCGGGGCGCCGCCCTCTCCGGCCGCTCGCAAGTCCTTGTGCCTGCGGGGGGGCGGATCATGGCTTGATTCTTGCTGACTTGTCGCGATGAGTCCATCACCCTCCGGCAGCCGATGGCCGACGCGCTCGACACCACCCGGGAATTCCTGAACACGCACGCCCCGTTCGACCAGCTCGAACCGGACGCGCTGGAATTCCTTCTGCCCCGGCTGGAGACGCGGTTCTACGCCAGTGGCGAACGCATCACCGATCCCGACAGCGGACCCGCGCAACGCTTCTTCATCATCCGCCAGGGCCGGGTCCGCGGAGAGACCCCCAGCGAGGACGAGCAGATTTCCGGCAAGGCCTGGGAACTGGTGCCTGGCGAATCCTTCCCGATCGGCGCACTGCTGGGTCGGCGGCCGGTGCACACGGTGCATCGCGCGCTCGAGGACACCATCTGTCTCGAGCTGTCGGTCGAGGACTTCGACCGCCTGCGGTCCCGGTCGCAGGTCTTCAGCGATTTCTGTTCCCGACGCCTGGCCAGCCTGCTGGAGCGCGTGCACCAGGGGCTGCTGACGCGCAACCTCGGCGGCGCCGGCGGCAGCGGCCAGCTGAACACCCCGCTGGGGGCCCGCATCGCCCGCGACCCGGTCACCTGCGCAGCGGATGCGTCGCTGCGCGAGGCGCTGTCCGCGATGCGCGACGCCCGGGTCGGCTCCATCGTCGCGGTCGACGACGACCGGCGGCCGGTCGGCATCTTCACGATGACCGACCTCCTCGCCCGCGTTGCGCTGGAAGAGCTGCCGCTCGATACCGCGCTGCGTCAGGTGATGACCCCGGATCCCATTGCCCTGCCCGACTCGGCCCCGGGTTTCGAGGGCATCGAGACCATGGCCGAGCACGGGATGAAGCACATCTGCGTGGTCGCCGACGGCCGCCTGGTCGGGGTACTCGGGGAACGTGACCTGCTGACCTCGCATCCGCTGACACTGGACCGGCTGGTGCGCGGCATCCTGCGCGCGGACACCGTCGCCACGATCGCCGCCCAGCTGCGCGAGGTGCCACGGCTGATCGGCGCGGTGATCAGCCAGGGGGCCGAGGCGGACCAGATCCTCCGCCTGATCACCCGCATCAACGACCACGCGACGCGCCGGGTGCTGGCACTGCTGCGACAGGAGCACGACATCGAAGGCATCGATTTCACCTGGCTCGCCTTCGGGTCCCAGGCCCGCGAGGAACAGGCGCTGAAGACGGACCAGGACAACGGCATCCTCTTCCGCTGCGACAGGGGAAAGGAAGACACGGTGCGCGCACGCCTCCTCCCCTATGCCCAGGCGGTGAACCGGGCCCTGGACGAGTGTGGCTTCGACCTCTGCCCCGGCGACGTGATGGCGGGCAATCCGGAATGCTGTCTCAGCGGCCCGGAGTGGCAGCGGCGCTTCGGGCGCTGGATCGACCAGGGCACCCCGGAACATCTGCTGAAGAGCTCGATCTTCTTCGATCTGCGCGCGATCGATGGCGACCGCGACCCGGTCGAGGCATTGCGCTCGGAGCTGCTGCGCAAGACCGCCTTCAACAGCCGCTTCCGGCGCCAGATGGCGGCCAACCAGATGAGCTTCCGCCCGCCGCTGGGGCTGTTCGGGGAGATCCGCAGTGGCAGCGGCGGCGTCAACATCAAGCTGCAGGGCCTGACGCCCTTCGTGGACGGGGCGCGGGTGATCGCGCTGGCCGCGGAGCTGCCGGCCACGCGCACCCACGACCGTCTGGACCAGGCGGTCTCGGCGGGGGCGATGCGCGCCAACGATGCCCGCGACTATCATGCCGCCCTGCGCTATCTGCAGATGCTGCGGCTGCGCACCCAGCAACAGGCGCTGGACGCGGACCGCGAGGACAGCAACCGAATCCGTCCGGAGGAACTCGGCACCCTGGAGGCAAGGGTGCTGAAGGAGGCCTTCCGGCAGGCCCGCAAGCTGCCGGGTCAGCTTGCGGTTCAGTACCAGCTCTGACCGCGTGTCGGAGGAACACCTCAACACCACCACCAAGGAGACATTCCCATGACACTAGAGGAAAGCAGAGCCGCCTACTGGAAGGCCAATCTGCGGCTGCTGGCGATACTTCTGACGATCTGGTTCGTCGTGTCCTTCGGGTTCGGCATCCTGCTCTCGCAGCCGCTGAACGCCTTCAGCCTCGGGGGCTACCCCCTGGGCTTCTGGTTCGCCCAGCAGGGCTCGATCTACACCTTCATCGTGCTGATTTTCGTCTACGCCTGGCGCATGAACGTGCTGGACCGCAAGTTCGACGTACACGAGGACTGATACGCCATGGACCTTCAAACACTGAGTTTTCTGGTCGTTGGTGCGACCTTCGTCCTCTACATCGGGATCGCGATCTGGGCGAAGGCGGGGAGCACCAGCGAGTTCTACGTGGCCGGCAAGGGCGTGAACCCGATCCTGAACGGCATGGCCACCGCGGCCGACTGGATGTCCGCGGCCAGCTTCATCTCGATGGCGGGCCTGATCGCCTTCCTCGGCTTCACCGGGGGCGCCTACCTGATGGGCTGGACCGGCGGCTACGTGCTGATGGCCCTGCTGCTTGCGCCCTATCTGCGCAAGTTCGGGAAGTTCACCGTGCCCGAGTTCATCGGTGACCGCTTCTACTCGAAGACCGCGCGCATCGTTGCGGTGATCAGCCTGCTGGTGATCTCGATCACCTACGTGATCGGGCAGATGCGCGGCGTCGGGATCGCGTTCTCGAACATCCTGGAGATGGACCTGACCGTCGGCCTGGTGTCGGGCATGGTGGTGGTGTTCATCTACGCGGTGTTCGGCGGGATGAAGGGCATCACCTACACGCAGATCGCGCAGTACGTGATCATGATCTTCGCCTACACCGTGCCCGCGGTCTTCATCTCCCTGACGCTGACCGGGCACGCCTTCCCGCAGATCGGCCTGGGTTCGACACTGGTCGGCGAGGACACGCAGCTGCTGCAGGCACTGGATCAGACCCTGATGGATCTGGGCTTCGCCGCCTACACCTCCATCACCGGCATGTCGCTGATGAACATGTTCCTGCTGACACTGGCGCTGATGATCGGGACCGCGGGTCTGCCGCACGTGATCATCCGCTTCTTCACCGTGCCGCGCGTGCGTGACGCCCGCAAGTCCGCCGGCTTCGCGCTGGTCTTCATCGGCATCCTGTACACCACCGCCCCCGCCGTGGGCGCGATGGCCATGTACAACTTCATCAACACCGTGCAGCCGGGCCCAGTCGGCGAACCCCAGGGCAACGTGGTGATCGACGAACGGCCGGACTGGATGGTGCGCTGGGAGCAGACCGGTCTGCTGGAGTTTGAGGACAAGAACGAGGACGACAGGCTCCAGTACTACAACGACCAGAACGAGGAATTCGCGGAGATGGCCCGCGAGGACTACGGCTGGGAAGGCAACGAGTTCACCAAGATCGACCGCGACATCATGGTGCTCGCCAACCCGCAGATCGCAGGCCTGCCGAACTGGGTGATCGCACTGGTCGCGGCGGGAGGTATCGCGGCGGCGTTGTCGACCGCCGCAGGCCTGTTGCTCGCGATCTCGTCCTCGATATCCCATGACCTGATGAAGGGGGTGATCACGCCCGGGATATCGGAACGGGCCGAACTGCTGTCCGGACGGATCGCGATGGCGGCGGCCATCCTGCTGGCGGGCTATCTCGGGCTCAATCCACCCGGGTTCGCGGCGGAGGTGGTCGCGCTGGCCTTCGGTCTGGCGGCGGCCAGCCTGTTCCCGGTGCTGATGATGGGCATCTTCGTGAAGAAGATGAACCGGGAGGGGGCGATCGCCGGCATGCTGGTGGGCCTTGGAGCCACACTCCTGTACATCTTCCTGTTCAAGGGCTGGTTCTTCCTGCCGGGCACCAACATGTTCCCGGACACCGCCGAGTACTGGCTGTTCGGCATCAACCCGACCGGCTTCGGCGTGATCGGCGCGATCCTGAACTTCATCGCGGCATTCCTGGTGATGAAGGTCACGAAGGCCCCGCCGGAGCACATCCAGCACCTGGTGGAGGACGTGCGCGTACCGCGCGTGGGCACCAGCTAGACCCATCGTTGTTCAGGCCCGTCGCAAGGCGGGCCCCCTCCCTTACCGGAGCCGCCCGCCAGACCCCTGGCGGGCGGCTTCGTTTGCGCCCCGCGCAGGCTCCAATCGCCGGTTGCCGCCGTGCGTGGGCCTGTGGTGGGCACACTTCGTTTTGCCCACCCTACGAGCTCCCTTTCGCCCGCAGGCTCCGTAGGGTGGGCCAAGCGCAGCGGGCCCACCATCCTTTCACCCGCAGGCTCCGTAGGGTGGGCCAAGCGCAGCGGGCCCACCATCCTTTCGCCCGCAGGCTCCGTAGGGTGGGCCAAGCGCAGCGGGCCCACCATCCCGGGCGCAGCGGGCCCACCGTCCCGGGCGCAGCGGGCCCACCGTCCCGGCTGCGGGGATTGGCGTTAAGGAACTGTTTTACCGGCGTTTTTTGTGCAGTGCAGCGTTGCGCCGGGATGCCATCCGGAGTATCCATGAGCGGATGGATGCCGAACTTCAGGAAATCCGCGACTTCCTGCTCACGAGCCCGGATTACGCGGTGCTGCCGGAGCCGGTCCTGGACCGTCTGCCGAAGTCACTGAGCGTCCGGTATCTGCGCCGAGGCAGCCCCTTCCCGCCGGCGGAATCGGAGGCCGCGGACCTCTGGCTGGTCCGCGCCGGCGCGGTGGACCTCAGGGATTCCGAGGACGAACTCCTGGACAAGCTCGGTGAAGGCGACATCTTCGCCGTGCCCGAGGACGTCGATCCCCTGAATCCGGTCGCGGGCCGGGTGGTGGAGGATGCCCTGTTCTACCTGCTTCCGGGCCGCGACGCACGGGAGCTCCGGCAGCAGCACCCCGCGTTCGCGGAGCGCTTTGACCGGGCCAGCCGCCGACCCGTGGAGCGGGCGCTGGCCGCGAGGCGGACCGGGGGCAATCGCGGCCACGGGGTGCTGACGGTATCGGTGGGCGAGCTGGTCACCCGCCCTCCGATCACCATCGCCCCCGAGTCGACGATCCGGGCGGCCGCGGAGCGCATGACGGAGCAGGAGGTGTCCGCCCTGATCGTGATGTCCGGCGACGAGCTCGTGGGCATCGTCACCGATCACGACCTGCGCAAGCGCTGCCTGGCAGCCGGCCGGTCGCGGCAGGAGCCGGTCGGCAACATCATGAGCGGCGGGCTGCAGACGGTCACGCGCGAGACGCCCGCGTTCGAGGCGCTGCTGCTGATGTCCCGCCAGGACATCCACCACCTCCCGGTGATGTCCGGCCGGCAGCCCGTGGGACTGATCTCGACCACCGACCTGATCCGGCACCAGGGCACCAACGCGGTGTACCTGGTCCGCGACATCCGCCGCTGCGAGTCCGTCGAATCGCTCAGCCAGGTGGCCGGTTCGCTGCGGGAGCTGCAGATCCAGCTGGTTCAGTCCGGGGCCACCGCCTTTCACCTGGGCCAGGCGGTCACGGCGGTGATCGATGCCCTGACACGGCGCCTGCTGAAGCTGGCCGAGGCCCGTTTCGGGCCGCCGCCGGTGCCCTATGCCTGGCTTGCCTGCGGTTCCCAGGGGCGGCGCGAGCAGTCGGTGCATACCGATCAGGACAACGCCCTGATCCACGGGGACTCGAAGGACGGGGAGGTGGACGCGTACTTCACCCGGATGGCGGAGTTCGTCACCGACGGCCTGGACGCGTGCGGACTGCCGCACTGCCCCGGCGGCGTCACGCCGCGGAACGCCGACTGGCGACGCAGTGTCAGCGGCTGGCGCAAGGAGTTCAGCCGCGTCACCTACACCCCGGACAGGAAGCGGGCGATGCTGGCCGCCCACTATTTCGACCTCCGTGTGGTTCACGGCGACGCCGCGCTGTTCGACCCCCTGCGCTCCGAGGCGCTGACGATGGTCGGCGGCCAGCCGCCCTTCCTGGCCCAGATGGCCCGCAACGCACTGCGCCGCTCGCCTCCGCTCGGTTTCTTCCGGCAGCTGGTGCTGGTCCCCTCCGGCGAGCAGGCGGACACCCTGGACGTGAAGAAGCAGGGCCTCCTGCTGGTCTCCAGCCTCGCCCAGGTGTATGCCTTCCAGGCGGGGCTCACGGGAATGCACACCCTCGACCGCCTGGCCGGAGCCGTGCACGCGGGCGTGATCACGCGGGATGCGGGCGAGAACCTCTGCGATGCCTACGAGACGCTGTTCACCCTGCGCGCACGCCACCAGGTGGACCAGATGAAGGCCGGCGAGGAACCCGACAACCACATCCCGCCGAAGACGCTGTCGGCGCTGGAGCGCGCCCACCTGAAGGACGCCTTCGCGGTGATCGGAACGATGCAGAAGAACCTGCGGTCACGGCTGGCCGCCACGGGCACGCTGTGATTCAGCCCCCCGGGCCCAGGCTGTTCTGCTGGCGCCGCCAGCGCCGCGCGGCAAGGGTTCCTCCGGGACCGCTGCGCGACTACCTCGCCGGCAGGATCCCGGACCTCTCGAGCGACTGCCGCGAAACACCGTTCCTGGCCGTGGATCTCGAGACGACCGGGCTGAACCCCGCGGAGGACCAGATCCTGTCCATCGGCTGGGTGGCGATGGACGGACTGACGATCCGCCTCGACACGGCCGGGCAATGCCGGGTGCGGCCGACCCGGGAAATCCCCGAGGCCAGCGCCGTGATCCACCAGATCACGGACGATCAGGCGGCGCGCGGCGGCAGCCTGGGGGAGGCACTGGAGCGGTTTCTCGAGGTGCTCGGCGGCCGCGTGATGCTGGCCCACCACGCGGCGGTTGAACTCGGCTTCCTGGATCAGGCCTGTCAGAGCGAATACGGCTTTGCCTGCATGATCCCTACCGTGGACACCCTGCGCCTGGCGCAGGACGAGATGGAGCGCCGGCAGGAGACCGTCCGCTCCGGCGGCCTGCGGCTCAATGCGCTGCGCGAACGCTACAACCTGCCGCGCTACAAGGGCCACGACGCGCTCAATGACGCGCTGGCCGCTGCGGAACTCTTCGCTGCGCAGGTGTCGCACCGGGCCGAGGACAAGCCGCTGCCGCTGCACCGCGTGCTGCATCGCCCGGGCCCGCTGTGGTGACAGGGCGGGCCTCCGGGGCCTTGCGGAGGGCCCAGGCGGGAATGGATTCGCCGGACACGCCGGCGCCGCGTTCCCCCGGCCCCGGGAGAGGATCACCGCTCCGGCGCTCGCCCGTCTCATCCTGGCGCCTCCGGCTGGCCCTGCCGGCACCGCCCTCCGCGCCGGATCAGCCGGAGGCGATCGCGAATGCGCGTGCTATGCTCTCGGGGTTGGCCCCAGCCCTTGGCTGGGGCCGCTGTCGCGGGTGGGGCGCGTGCCGGGAATTCATCCCCGAGCGGGTGTCCCGCGTGCGGGCCAGGGGCCTTGCCTGCGCGACGGGCAGCCGCCGGAAACCGTCTGCGGGCGGGGCCTTCGTGATGATCCAGTCTTCCGGTTGTACCTTGGCGTCACGGGGGAACGGGCGCCACAGTGAATGCGCCCGGAGCAATACGGGCACCGCGGTGGCGGACCCGAAAAAAGATCAAGAGTCTAACCATGCTGGAGGCAACAGATGAGCGAAACCATCGAATCCGCGCTGCATGAAGAACGCCACTTTCCGCCGCCGGAAGACTTCGTGGCCAGGGCGCGGCTGAAGCCCGCGGATGCGGAGGCCCTGTACAGGAAGGCCGAGGAAGATTACGAGGGCTTCTGGTGCGATCTGGCACGCGAGAAGATCACGTGGAAGAAGGATTTCAGCGTCGGCCTCGACGACAGCCGGGCACCCCACTTTGCCTGGTTCACCGACGGGCTGGTGAACGTCTCCTACAACTGCATCGACCGCCACCTCGAAGAGCGCGGCGACAAGCCCGCGATCATCTTCGAGGGCGAGGCCGGGGACACCCGCACCTACACCTACCGCGATCTCTACAACGAGGTCGGCAGGCTCGGGAACGCCCTGCGCTCCATGGGCGTGCAGAAGGGCGACCGCGTCGTCATCTACATGCCGATGATCGCCGAGGCGGTGATCGCGATGCAGGCCTGCGCACGCATCGGGGCCATCCACTCGGTGGTCTTCGGCGGTTTCTCTGCCGACGCGCTGCGCGACCGCATCGACAATTCCGGCGCGAAGCTGATGATCACCTCGGACGGGGGCACCCGCGGCGGCCGGGTCGTGTCGCTGAAGAAGAACGTGGACAAGGCGCTGGACATCAGCGCGGGCTCGGTCGAGAAGATCCTGGTGCTCAGGCGCGCCGGCAACGAGATCGAGATGAAGGAGGGACGTGACCTCTGGTGGCATGACGCGGTGGCCGGCCAGTCGAACGACTGCGAACCCGAGTGGGTGGAGGCCGAGCACCCGCTGTTCCTGCTCTACACCTCCGGCTCCACCGGCAAGCCGAAGGGAATCCAGCATGCCAGCGCGGGCTACCTGCTGAACGCGATCATCACCAACGAGTGGGTCTTCGACCTGCGCGACGAGGACGTGTTCTGGTGCACCGCGGACGTCGGCTGGATCACCGGCCATACCTACGTCGCCTACGGCCCGCTGTCGGTCGGCGCGACCCAGATCGTCTACGAGGGCGTGCCCACCGTTCCCGATGCCGGCCGCTGGTGGAAGATGTGCCAGGCGCACGGAGTCACCGTCTTCTACACCGCGCCCACCGCGATCCGGGCACTGATGAAGGCCGGCGACGAGATTCCCGACCAGTACGACCTTTCGAAGCTCCGCCTGCTCGGGACCGTGGGCGAGCCGATCAACCCCGAGGCGTGGATGTGGTACTACAAGAAGATCGGGGGCTCGCGCTGCCCGGTGGTCGATACCTGGTGGCAGACGGAGACCGGAGCCAACATGATCGCCCCGCTGCCCGGCGTGACCACCCTGGTCCCCGGTTCCTGCACGCGCCCGCTGCCGGGGATCGTGGCCGACGTGGTCAACGAAGAGGGTGAGAGCCTCGGACCCGACCAGGGCGGCCTGCTGGTGATCAAGAAGCCCTGGCCATCGATGCTGCGAACGGTGTGGCAGGACGACAACCGTTACCGGTCCACCTACTGGCCGAAGTTCGACGGCAAGTACTACCTCGCCGGAGACTCCGCACGGCGCGATGCGGAAGGCAACATCTGGATCATGGGCCGCATCGACGACGTGCTCAACGTCTCCGGTCACCGGCTTGGCACGATGGAAATCGAATCGGCACTGGTGGCGCACGAGGCGGTCGCCGAGGCCGCGGTGGTAGGCCGACCGCACGACGTGAAGGGCGAGGCCATTGTCGCCTTCGTGATCCTGAAGGGAGACCGGCCGACCGGCGATGCCGCCGAGCAGGTGGTGAAGGAACTGCGGAACTGGGTGAGCGATCACATCGGTCCGATCGCGAAGCCCGACGACATCCGCTTCGCGGACGGGCTGCCGAAGACGCGTTCCGGCAAGATCATGCGCCGACTGCTGCGTTCGATCGCCAAGGGCGAGGAGATCACCTCCGACACCTCCACCCTGGAGAACGAGAACGTGGTCACCCAGTTGCAGGGCAGGGCCTGAAGGCCGCCCCGTCCCGCCGCGGCGGGACGGGGCACTGCCCCTACCCGGACCGCGGCCTCCATCGAGGGGAAAACCCGCTCCGATTGCAAGGCCGCAGCCGTTCCGCCCGGCCTTCTTCTGCTACCTTCACGGTGCAGGGCGCAACCGGCGCCCGGCTCCCCCATTGCCAGAGGTAACCCCCATGCCCGAGACGTACCGGTTCCTGCCCAGGGCCCTGCCGGCAGTCTTCCTGCTTGCGGCACTGCTGCCCGCCGCGGGTCAGACCGACTCACCGGAGGTCGGCATCACCGCCGAGATCGATCGCGTTGAGGTATTGCACGAAGGCGAGCCGGTGGTGATCCAGCGTGAGCAGGACACGTTCAACACCGTGACTCCGGACTTCAGCATGACCTCGCGCCCCTGCCCTCCCTACTGCATCCAGCCGATGAGCGCGGGCCCGGGCATCGAGACGCTGGGCGAGATCGAGTTCCTCGACTACCTGCAGCGCGCCGGCACCGACGACAGCATCCTGGTGATCGATTCACGCAGTGCGGAGGAATATGCGCGGGGGACGATCCCGGGATCCGTCAATGTCCCCTGGAGCGAACTGCATCTGGGCGCCGGGGCGGACCCGGAGACGGTCGAGCAGTACCTCGAGGACTTCGGCGTGATGTTCGACGGTGACTTCCCGAACTTCGCCGACGCCAGTACGCTGGTACTGTTCTGCAACGGCCCCTGGTGCGGACAATCTCCGACCAACCTGCGTACGCTGACCAACCTGGGATACCCGCCTGACCGACTGAAGTGGTATCGCGGCGGCATGCAGCTGTGGCACCTGCTGGGGCTTACGGTGATCCGGCCGTGATGGTTCCCGCTCTGTAGGAGCACCCCCGGCGCGATTGGGTCGGGGGTGGTTGGGGGCGCAGGGAATCGCGGCTGGAAGCCGCTCCCACGGGTGTGGGGGGCAGGGAATCGCGGCTGGAAGCCGCTCCCACGATCGGTGGGGGGCAGGGAATC
>JAABTX010000116.1 GCA_011389655.1 Thioalkalivibrio sp. | reverse complement strand
CGATCCCAGACGATCACCGTGCCGGCCCCGTATTCGCCCTCGGGGATGATGCCCTCGAAGTCGGCGTAATCCAGAGGGTGGTCTTCGGTCGGTACGGCGAGACGTTTCTGGTCCGGATCGGTTGCGGGTCCCTTCGGGACCGACCAGGACTTGAGGACCCCTTCCACTTCGAGCCGGAAGTCATAGTGGTGGCTGGACGCATCGTGCTCCTGGATCACGAAGATCGGTCGCTTGTCGGCCCAGTCGAACCTGCCGGATGCGCCTCGCGGTTCCGGCGTCTTGCGGAGGTCACGTTTCTTCTCGTACTCCTCGAGTTTCGACATCTCGTGTCCTCCAGTGGGTTGGCCGCCGCCGAATCGCCCTGGTCGTGCACGCGATGGCGTGAGAGGCGAGGCGCCGCGCGGTGTTCCGGGCACTGCCTCACGAATTCCGGACCGCCATCGGGCCGTTGCAGGCAGCGGACATGCAACACGGAAACAGGGCGCGGATAAGCATCGTCCTGAAGCGGGCACCTGTCTGGAGTATAGGAAACCGAGGCGGATTTTCAGGGCTCCGGACGGGGCGGCGGCAAGGCAAACGTCCTTCCGGCGCGGCTGGCCGCGTGGCGCTGACTGTTGCTGTGACCACTTGATGGCGATGCCGACCCGTCGGCCGGGGCCTGATGGTCCCGCCGCGACCGACCCCTCAGGCGAACAGTGCCCCGATCAGGCGCTGCAACAGGCGTGGGTCGGGCGCTTCCATGCGCTCGCCGTGGCAGCCGGCGCACGGTCCGGCGCCGTGGACCGGCTCGCGGTCATCGCGGTATCCGACCGCCTGGAATGTCCAGCGACTGCGCAGGTTCTTGACCTGGCCGACATGGTAGCCATTCGCGTCGAAAACGGCGTGGAGGTCCTGGCGCAGCTCCAGGAGTTCAAGTCCACGCAGGTCGGGCGTCCCGGCGAGGGGCTCGAAACGAAACCGGGCAAGGGATGGGGCGTCCGGCGCGAAGAGGGTTGTCAGCGGGGCAAAGCTGCGTCGGTGATGCTCGGTGGGCCCTTTGCGCAGCAACCCCAGGTAATGGGCGTCCGTCCCGTAGCCAACGTTGCTCTGCCAGCCATAGCCCGGATAGCGCCCGGCCAGCTCGTGCATCAGACGATCCCGGACGACCTTCGCGATCACGGATGCGGCTGCGGTGGACAGCGAACGCCGGTCCCCCTTGACGATCGGAATGGCCGCGCAGGCCACCGACGGCGCCGCGCGCCCGTCCACCAATGCGATGTCGGGGGCGGTTTCCAGCGATTCGACCGCCCGTCGCATGGCGAGCATGTCCGCGTGGAAGATGTTATGCCGATCGATCTCTTCGACGCTCGCCAGACCGACGCCGACGTCCGCTATACGTTGGATGATGTCAAAGAACCGGGCCCGCTCGCCGGCCGAAAGGAGCTTGGAGTCGGTCAACCCTCGCAGCAGGCGGGGCTTCGCGCCTCGCGGCAGCACCACCGCCGCGGCCACCACCGGGCCGGCGAGCGGCGCGCAGCCCGCTTCGTCCACCCCACAGACCCTTCCCTCAAGCTTGCGTTCGAGGTTCAGGGTCGGCCAGTTAGGCAAGGGAGATCGGGTAGGCATGGCTTCAGCGGATTATCGGCTCCTGAGAGGGCGTCCGCCAAATGGGCCCCATGGAGGCATCCGAGGAACGGGTGGATCCGGCAAAACGGTTCTTCATGCCTTCTATACTCCAGGGTCAGGTCATCAGGGCAATGACGACAGGGACAGGACTATGGCAGCAGCGGCACCGGCAGCGGCTCAAGGCTTCGAGGACGGGGCATTGCAGGCCCGGTGCTCACCGGCTGCCATCGGCGGGTCATGAGCTCGCGGTGCTCGCCATTCTGACCGGTCGAGCCTGACGGCTACAAATCACCAGTCAATGGAGAGGTGCGGAATATGGCGCGTTTGAAAGACAAGGTGGCGATCGTAACGGGAGGCGCAATGGGTATCGGCGCCGCCACTTGCGAGATGCTGGCCCGCGAAGGGGCTGCGGTTGCGGTGACCGACCTGCAGGACGAAGAGGGCGCGGCGGTTGTGGACCGCATCACAACCGCCGGTGGCAAGGCCCGCTATTGGCATCTCGATGTTGCCGAGGAGCAGGAGGTACAACGGGTCTTCGACGAGGTCGCCGATGAATTCGGCAGGCTCAACGTCGTCATCAACAATGCCGGTATCTCCGGGGTCAACAAGGGCACGGACGAGGTCACGGTGGAGGAATGGGAGCAGGTCATCGCCGTCAACGTGCGCGGTGTCTTTCTGTGCACCAAGCACGGGATCAAGCACTTGCGCAACGCCGGCGGCGGGAGCATCGTCAATCTGTCCTCGATCTACGGTATCGTTGGCGCGCCCGATCTGCCTCCCTATCACGCCTCCAAGGGCGCGGTGCGGCTGATGACGAAGACCGATGCCCTGCT
Organism: Thioalkalivibrio sp.; assembly: GCA_011389655.1. Taxonomy (GTDB): domain Bacteria; phylum Pseudomonadota; class Gammaproteobacteria; order Ectothiorhodospirales; family Ectothiorhodospiraceae; genus Thioalkalivibrio. The sequence continues at coordinate 4,160 of JAABTX010000116.1, read as the reverse complement.
CTATGCCAAGGAGGGTATCCGCGTGAACTCGGTGCACCCGGGGTATATCTGGACACCGCTGGTCGAGGCCCTGGGGCGCGAGTCACCCCAAGGCGTCGAGGCGTTCCGCCGTGAACTCGACGAGAAGCACCCGATCGGCCACGTCGGCGAGCCGGACGACATTGCTGCCGGCATTGTCTACCTTGCCTCTGATGAGGCGAAGTTCGTTACCGGCAGTGAACTGGTAATCGATGGCGGCTACACCGCCCGCTAACCGCTGGCACCGTTCCTGATACCCGGGATCTCCACCCGCGTGGCCTTCATGGCGAGCATTGCCGCGACGGCCGCCGCCTTCCTGGCCATCGGTCTGCTGAAGGGAAGGGTGCTGGGAGAGGGGATGCTGCGGTCCGGGGCGGAGACGCTCGCCGTGGGCGGCGGAGCCGCGGTGCCGGCCTATCTGGTGGGCACGCTCATCCGCCAGGTGGCCGACGTCTCGGGCCTGTGATCAGGACACGGATTGGTGGGCTTGGCCCTTGGACGCCGGAAATGCTCACACCTATACCCGGATCATCGGGTCTGCCGTCGATCCGTTGTTTACGGCTCAGTCGGCGGTCCTCCTCGCCACATAATAGCCATAGCTGACGAACGTCGAGTTTCGTTCGTAGAGTGCGATCTCGCGTTCTTCTGCTGCCACGATGGCTGCCGCAGCCTGCGAGTTGCCGTTGCGCGCCAGGAACGCTGCGAAGCGGGCCTGCATGGGGCGATAGTAGTTGTCCAGCCAGCATCGTTGCTGAAGAGCGAAGTATCCAATCGGTGAGAAGCCACTTGCCTCCAGGATCGCCATCTTGGCCGATGCCGTATCCACCTCGGGGTATTCCTGGATCCAATGCTGCTCGAGTTCGGCAGGCCTCTCTTGCGTCAGCCATGTCAGCTCGGACACGGCCAGTATGCCATCCGGCTTCAGAAAGCGACGCCAGGCCTTGATGCCGTTCGCAAAGCCGATGTTGTAGATGGCGCCTTCCGACCAGATCGCGTCGAAGGATTGTTCTTCGAACGGAAGTGCATGCATCGTGGCGGCCAGCGTCTGGATCCGTTCGTCGAGGTTCTCCCGTGCCGCGGCGATATCGAGGTCGTGGAGGAAGTCCGGCAGGAAATCGACGGCGGTCACCGAGGCGTCGAGTTCCCTCGCCAGCACGAATGAGGAGGCGCCGGTCCCGCAGCCGATATCGGCAATCCTTAGGCCTGTTCCGGCCTTCAGATCGGACAGCCTGATGGCAAGGCGCGTGTCATCGTCGCCGCCGGGCCCCTGGCGTTTGCCGTCCCGGTGCAAATCGACGAGAAGGGAGAGCTCCTCCAATCGCTGGCCTCCGTTGTTGCGTATCAGGGTCCATGCTTGGTCCGGAAATCAAGGCTCCAATACGCCCCGCAAGCGGTCCAATGCCCCCTTGTGGCTGCGAGCGCCCACCTGCCGGATATTGTGCAGCTTCCATTGGTTTTCGTCTGCCCTAGTTGGGGCGGTCGTTGCCGTGCAGGGAGTCACGAGGCGATCGCGCCCAGGCCGAGGAGGGCGGTCCGGTTTCGTTTCAACCATTTTCGGGTGGTCGGGTTCCTGGATAAGCAAATGAAAAAGGCACCCGTAGGTGCCTGTTTTCACTGCTGTGTTGGTGGAGACGGCGGGAATCGAACCCGCGTCCGCAAGACCTCCGCCCTCGGCTCTACATGCTTATCCGCGTCTTTGCTTTAACTGATGGCTACCCGACGGGCAGGGACAACCAACAGCGATCCCGGTTGAGTTTTAGTGGATCCACCCCGGGAGAGCTTCACCACGATCCTGCGAGATCGACGCCCGGGTCTGGACGCGCAGGCGCGGCTCCAGTCGGACGGCACCCTACCGGGTTTTAAGCGGCGAGTGCGTAGTTGTCGTCGTTGGCAACTATTGGTTTGCAGCCGTTTTTACGAGGTCAGCTACAGCCTCGGCATGCACCTAAGGTTTCGTGACCCGCGTCGAAGCCATGTCGTCCCCTAAGTATCGAGTGAGACAGTGTAACCGAATACGGGTTCCGTGCCATCGGCAATGAGTCCGGCTTCGGTACAATGGCGCCTGTTTCAGGACCGCGGGGACCACCGATGCAAGTTTTCGAGGGAGGCCGGGCCTTGTCGCCCTTCCGGATCCGGCGACACGAGGCGCAGTTGCAGGAACGTGTCCCCGGGACTGTCCGGCTCGCGGCCCGCTTCGTGTATTTCGTGGACACCCGCCGGAGGCTCACGGGCGACGAGGCGCAGCGGCTGGAGACCCTCCTGCTCGGTGAGGGAGCGCCCTGGACCGGAACCGGCCTGGAACAGCCGGGCACGCTGTTCGTGATTCCCCGCCTGGGCACGATCAGTCCGTGGTCCTCCAAGGCGACGGAGATCGTGTGGCACGCCGGACTGGAATCCGTGGTCCGGCGCGTGGAACGGGGCATCCAGTGGTTCGTGGAGGGGATTGCGGAGCGCCAGGTCCCGTTGAACGTGTTTTCCGCGCCGCTGCACGACCGGATGACCGAGACGGTGGTGGCCGAGGCGGCAGAGGCGGCTGCGCTGTTTCGGGAGGAAAGTCCGCGGCCGCTTGAGCGGGTCGCGCTGGAGCCGGGCCCGGTCGCGGCATTGCAGGCCGCCAACCTCGAGCTGGGTCTGGCGCTGTCGGCCGACGAGATCGAGTATCTTGCCGACGCCTACGCCGCCATCGGCCGGCCACCGTCCGACGCCGAGTTGATGATGTTCGCTCAGGCCAACTCTGAGCATTGCCGGCACAAGATATTCAACGCCGGATGGGTGCTCGATGGAGCGGCCGAGCAGCAGACCCTGTTTGGCATGATCCGCCACAGCTTCAACCAGCATCCGGAGGGCGTCTTGTCCGCCTACTGCGACAATGCCTCGGTGATCGAGGGGCATCGTGGCATTCGTCTGGTGCCCGACGGCGATTCCGGTGCGTATCGAAGGCTGGAACTCGACCTGCCCATCCTGATGAAGGTGGAGACCCACAATCACCCGACGGCGATCTCGCCCTTTCCCGGTGCCGCGACCGGTTCCGGCGGCGAGATCCGCGATGAAGGCGCCACCGGCCGCGGCTCGAAACCCAAGGCCGGCCTGACTGGATTCACTGTCTCGAACCTGCGCATTCCCGAATTCCCGCAGCCCTGGGAGCTGGACTTCGGCAGGCCGGGCCGGATCGAGAGCGCGCTCGGCATCATGATCGACGGTCCGATCGGTGCCGCGGCCTTCAACAACGAGTTCGGCCGGCCGGCACTGTGCGGCTATTTCCGCACGCTGGAACTGGAGACGGGTCCGGCGGAGGGCCGGACGCTGTTCGGCTACCACAAGCCGATCATGATCGCGGGAGGGGTGGGCTCGATCCGACGCGAGCACGTGCACAAGGAGCCGTTGCCGTCGGGAACCCCGATCATCGTGCTTGGCGGCCCGGCAATGCTCATAGGCCTTGGCGGGGGCGCGGCGTCCTCGATGGCGAGCGGCACCAGCGCCGAGCAACTGGATTTTGCGTCGGTGCAGCGCGGAAACCCCGAGATGGAGCGGCGCTGCCAGGAGGTGATCGACCGCTGTACCGCGCTGGGTGAGGACAATCCCATTCTGTCGATCCACGACGTGGGGGCGGGCGGGTTGTCCAACGCGATCCCGGAGATCCTCAACGATGCCGGGCGGGGCGGGCATATCGAGCTGCGCGATGTGCCGTCGGCGGAGCCCGGCCTGTCGCCGCTGGAATTGTGGTGCAACGAGGCACAGGAACGCTATGTGCTGGCGATCTCCGAAGACCGTCTGGAGACCTTCGCCGCGATCGCCGAGCGGGAACGGGCCCCGTTTGCGGTGGTCGGCGAGGCCACCGGGGAGACCCGTCTCCGGGTCGATGACGCGCTGCTGGGCACGCCGGCGGTGGATCTGCCGATGTCCGTCCTGCTCGGGAAGACGCCGCGCATGACCCGCTCGGACGAACGGCAGCCCGCGCAGACCCGGGCACTCGCGCTCCCGTCGGACATCGAGGCCGCACTCGCGCGCGTGCTGCGGTTGCCCAGTGTGGCGGCCAAGCACTTTCTGATCACCATCGGCGACCGGACCGTGGGCGGCCTGACCGCGCGGGATCAGATGGTCGGTCCCTGGCAGGTCCCGGTCGCCGATTGCGCGGTCACGCT
>JAABTX010000115.1 GCA_011389655.1 Thioalkalivibrio sp. | reverse complement strand
TCACCCACCCTACATCCCACCCGACCGGTCGAACCCGTAGGGTGGGCCAAGCGCAGCGGGCCCACCATCGGCCCGGTGGGTGCGCTTCGCTTCACCCACCCTACATCCCACCCGACCGGTCGAACCGGAAACCCACCACCCATGCATTCCTAAAGCGGCCCGACCAGGCCAATCTTGAGCATGCGGACCATGCCGCGCCTCCAGCATTCAACGCGCCCGTGTGATCGCGTGCACCGGCAGCGTCACCTGCATCATGTTCAGCAGCACCACCACGCGCTCCTGGCTGTTGCGGGCCCGGAACAGGGCCTCGAGACCGGCCAGCGGCCCATCGGTGATCAGCACGCGGTCGTTCGGCGCAAAGCCGTCTTCGGGCTGAAGGTCGATGCAGTTCTCCTCGTCCGCCCGCTCCCGCAGCATCTGGATGACCGCATCCGGCACCACCGGCACCCGCTCCCCCATTCGCACCAGCCCGGTCACACCGCGCGTGGAGCGTATCGGCGACCAGTCCTGATCGGTGTCGTCCAGGTTCACGAAGAGGTAGCGCGGAAACATCGACTCGACCACCACCCGGTAGCGCTGCCGTGTCCGCCGCCGGCTGCGAATGCGCGGCCGGAAGACCTCGAAGCCCTGCTTCACCAGCTCCGTCTCCGCCCGCTCGTCCTGCTTCGGCTTGCAATGAACCGCGTACCACTGCTTCACAAAGACAACCTCTTGAAACTCGATCTCGACGGCAGGGTCAGCATCCCTCTCATCCCCAACTTCTCCGGCACTGGCGCCCCCCCGGGGACAGATTTGCAAATCTGTCCCGGCCCTTGGCGGCCTTGTCCCGCAGGCGGGAGACGGGAGCTCTCCTCCCCCACTTGCGGGGGAGAGCCGGGGCAGGCGGCCGGACGGAAAGCGCAGGCGCTCAGACCCCGTGGAACTCCCGATACCACTCCACGAAGCGCGCAACACCCTCCTCCACCGTCGTTTGCGGGCGGTAGCCCACGTCGCGGACCAGATCCTCCACGTCCGCGTAGGTATCCGGCACATCGCCCGGTTGCAGCGGCAGCAGATTCTTCTCCGCCTTGCGTCCCAGACAGTCCTCCAGCACCTCGATGTAGTGCATCAGCTCCACCGGCTGCTGGTTGCCGATATTGTACAGCCGGTAGGGCGCGCGGCTGGTGCCCGGGTCCGGCGCATCGCCGCTCCAGTCCTCGTTCGGCGTGGCGACCCGGTCCAGCGTGCGGATCACGCCCTCGACGATGTCGTCGATGTAGGTGAAGTCGCGCCGGTGGTGACCGTAGTTGAAGACGTCGATCGGCCGCCCCTCGAGAATCGCCTTCGTGAAGAGGAACAGGGCCATGTCCGGCCGGCCCCAGGGCCCGTACACGGTAAAGAAGCGCAGCCCGGTCACCGGCAGCTCGTAGAGGTTCGCGTAGGTGTGGGCCATCAGCTCGTCGGCCTTCTTGCTGGCCGCGTACAGGCTCAGCGGATGATCCACGTTGTGATGCACCGAGAACGGCTGCGCGGTGTTGGCGCCGTAGACCGAGCTGGAACTCGCGTAGACCAGGTGTTCCACGCCGTTGTGCCGGCAGCCCTCGAGGATGTTCGCGAAGCCCACAAGGTTGGTGTTCACGTAGGCGTGCGGATTGATCAGCGAGTAGCGGACGCCGGCCTGTGCCGCGAGGTTCACCACCCGCTGGGGCCGGTGTTCGGCGAAGGCGCGTTCCATGGCCTCGCGGTCGCCGATGTCGATGCGCAGATCCGTGAAACCGGGATGGTCCGCGACCCGCGCCAGCCGCGCCTTCTTCAGTTCAACATCGTAATAGGGATCGAGATTGTCGATCCCGATCACCTCATCGCCCCGCTCCAGCAACCGCAACGCCAGCGCGTTGCCAATGAACCCGGCCGTACCGGTAACCAGTATCTTCAACGTCGCTCTCCCGTTGCCCGAAGATCGCGGATGCTAGCACAGGGTACCGGAGCCCGCGCTGCGCTTCGCCCTCTGGCGCCGGGGGCGAGCGGGTGCTTTGGTGGGCACACTTCGTTTAGCCCACCCTACGGCTGCCGCAGGCCCTGGAGCATGGGCCTTGGTGGGCACACTTCGTTTAGCCCACCCTACGGTCGGCCGCGCTGGCGCGTGCGTAGGGTGGGCCAAGCGCAGCGGGCCCACCAACCATGCACCGCACCCCCCGTATTTTCGGCGCCGATCACTCCCCACCCTTCACCGCGTCGATCCGCGTCGGCGGAACGTTGCCCCAATCCGCATCATGCCAGCCCTTTCGCACCGCCAGCGCAAACGAGCTGTACGGCCAATCTCCAGGGTGCTCCACATACCCGTGCTTCACCGGGTTGTAGTGAATGTAATCCACATGACGTCGCCAGTCCTCGTCGTCCGCAATCAGATGTTCCCAGTAACGACGCTGCCAGATGCCCTTCTCACGGCGCCGCGCCAGCGAGCCGCGCCCGATGACGGAAGCCTGGCCCACACTGAAGTAGTGCTTGATCCTTCTCCAGCGCGAAGGATAGTCGTCATCGCCCTCGGGCAGGCGCCAGACCGTATGCAAGTGATCCGGCAGCACGACCACCGCATCGATTTGGAATGGGCGGGCCTGCATGGTCCGCCGGAAACCCTCGCGCAGTCGGGCGATGTTCGCCGGCTCCGTGAGGATCGGTCTGCGGTCCTGGATCACGACGGTAAAGAAATAACAGCCACCGGCGATGAAGGCGCGACGGTACTCGGGCATGCCAGACCTCCTTGTCTGGGGCAGGGCCGTGTTGGAGACGCGTTAGGGGGATTGTTAACACAATCGGGTCCCGCTGGTTAAGGGGGGGTAGACGTGCTGGATTTCAGGTCCATGGTGGGCACACTTCGTTTAGCCCACCCTACGGCCTCGCTGGCGGGTGCGTAGGGTGGGCCAAGCGCAGCGGGCCCACCATCCGGGAACCCCTTCGCTGCCACGGCGCTCGCAATTGCGCGGGAACCGCTGTTCACTAAGGGCCATGCCCGACACCCTGGACACGACGCTGGTGCTGGCGTCCCTGTTGCTGCCACTGGGCCTCGCCGTTCTGTGGTCCGTTCCGGCGCTGCGCGCGGGCGTCGGGCGGCTGACGCCCTGGGCGCCGGCGCCGGCGCTCGTGCTCAGCCTGACCGGAGCGCCGGGCAACCCCGTGCAGCTGGACTGGCTCCTGCTCGGCACCAGCCTCGGGCTGACCGAGGTCACGCGCGTCTTCCTGCTGTTCACTGCGGCGCTGTGGCTCGGCGCCGGCATCCACGCCCGCGGCTACCTGCAGGACGACCCGCGCCGTGCGCGCTTCGAACTGTTCTGGCTGCTGAGCCTCGTCGGCAACCTGGTGCTGATCCTGGCGCTGGACATCGCCACCTTCTATGCCGGCTTCGCGCTGATGACCTTTGCCGCCTACGGGCTGGTGGTGCACACGGGCGAACCGGACGCGCGACGGGCCGGACGCGTGTACCTGGTGATGGCGGTGCTCGGCGAGGGCCTGATCCTGGCCGGCATCCTGCTGACGGTCGCCGAGGCTCCGGTGCGGATCCTGCCGCTGCTGGCCGATATCCCCGCGGTGATCGCCGGCTCCGAACGGCGGGACCTGCTGATCGCGCTGCTCTGGTTGGGCTTCGGCATCAAGGTCGGGCTGCCGCTGCTGCACCTGTGGCTGCCGCTTGCGCACCCGGTGGCGCCGGTGCCGGCCAGCGCGGTGCTGAGCGGGACGATGATCAAGGCCGGTCTGCTGGCGTGGCTGCACATCCTGCCGATCGGACTGGTCAGCCTGCCCGGCTGGAGCGCGCTCGCGATCGGCGCCGGTCTGCTCGCCGCCTTCGGCGCCGCATTCATCGGGCTGCACCAGCATCACCCGAAGACGGTGCTGGCCTACTCCAGCGTCAGCCAGATGGGCCTGATCACGGTGGGCGTCGGCATGGCCCTGCAGGAACCGGAACTCGCGCCGCTGCTGGTGGCGGCGGTCACTGTCTTCGCCCTGCACCACGCGATGACCAAGGGCGCGCTGTTCCTGAGTGTCGCCGTCGCCCGCCATCCCGGCCCGCTTGCCGGCCCACTGCTGTGGGTGCTCCTTGGCCTCCCGGCCCTGGCGCTGGCGGGCATCCTGGGCAGCGGCGTGATCGCGAAGGGGGGCCTGAAGGCGGCCTTCGACACCGCCGTGGCGGTGCCGGACTGGTGGCGGCACCTGCCGGGGTTGCTGCAACTGGCGGCCGTCGCCACCACGCTTATCCTCGCCCGTTTCCTGTGGCTGCTGCGCACGGAGAGCCAAGGGGATCGGGCACCGCTGTCCGTCTGGCTGGGCTGGGGCCTGGTGCTCGCGGCGGGGCCGGCGCTGGTGTTCCTGCCGGAGTTCTGGGGCCTGGCCGCGCGCAAACCGGTCAGCACGGGCGACTGGATCAACCTCGGGTGGCCGGTGCTGGCGGGGGCCGCGCTGGCGCTCGCGGGTTCCAGGCTGCTGCGCCCCTGGCCGATCCCGCCGGGCGATCTGCTGGCGGTGATCACGCCCAGGCCCGGGATCGTTGCGCGCATCCGGGCGCCGACAGCGCCGGTGTTCCAGTGGATGCTGGGCATCCTGGACCCGGCACGGCTGATCGCCGGCCGTCATCCCAACCGTCACCTGCGGCCGGACCGTTTCTGGCAGCGGGAGATCGCGCTGGTCTTCGCGGCGATCCTGGTGGTGTTGCTGGCGGCGGGACTGCGTTGAGGTGCGCAGCGGGCCTGCGATGCCTCAGCAGCACGCGGGCCCTCTCGGCGACCCGGCGCCGCGGAAACAAATCCGTCCCCATTTCCCCTCGTTCCTTGTGTCCCAGAAATAAATCTGTCCCCGTTTGCCAAAGCGGTTGTCACAAGGTAGCGCCCGCGGTAGCGTTCCGTCATGGAAAGAGCGCGCATTGAAGCCGTTTTCAACCGGGAACCACACCTTGAGGTTGCCGTTCTGATCGGCAGCCGGTGCCGCGGAACCGCAACGGAGGCCAGCGACTGGGACTTCGCGATCCAGTGGTCGCCGCAACTGGGCTTCGAAGAGGGCCTCGCAGCAACGGAGCGCTTGCGCGCCGAGCTCGCCGAGACGCTCGGCACCGGGCTCGAGCGCATCGACCTGATCGACCTCCGGTCGGCCAGGCTTGCCATGCGGGCCGTTGTCGCGGAAGAGGGCTGCCTGCTGAAGGGTGACGGCTCGCTTGCGTGGAGCCATTTCCTGCTACGCACCTGGCGCGAGCTCGAGGACTGGACATGGGAGTCCACCCATGCGGCTTGATCTCTACCAGGCGGAGACGGCGGTGATCGCGCGTGAGCAGGCGGCGATGCCTGCCGAAGCGCGCGAACGCGTGTTGGCGGGCGGCTCGCTCAGCCGGCTGGAGCAGAACGGCGTGCTGCATGCGCTCCAGGTGTTGGTCGAAAACGCCATCGGCAAGGCCAAGCACCTGATCAAGGCGGCGGGCGAGCCGGTCCCGGTTTCCGCCTACGACAGCTTCCGAGTCCTCGCCCGCATCCTGGGCCTTTCAGCGCAGGAACTCGAGCAGTGGAATGCGATCATCGGGCTGTGCAACCGCATCGTCCACGACTACATGAACCTGGACATGCGGAGGGTTCTTCAGCTGGTCGAATCCGGTGGTTACGCATTCGTGGTGGACTTCCTGCTGGCATCGCCCGAAGAAACGGGGAAATAAAGCTGTCCCCGTTTACCCTCTGGCAATGCTGGAAACGTATCAGGCCGCCTTGCGCTCGAACAGCACCCACCTGTCAAACAACCGCGGATTCCGGTCGGAACCTACAGGGTGTACTGGAGTTTGTTGAAGTCGTCCCTCGGGTAAAGTTACACTCAGCAGTGTAACCAAAGTAGAGTGTCGATGGTGATGGAAGCAACCACCAAGGATCTTCGGCTGCATACACGCGAACTTCTGGCCGCGACCGATCGGGGCGAGGAGGTCGTGATCAGTTACCGTGGGCGGGTACGGGCGCGCCTGGTGCCCTGCAACGAACACGAGCGCCGAACGTCTCGCCTGGAAGAGCGCAACCCCCTGTTCGGTCTCTGGCGCGGCCGGGATCAGCAAACGGTCGATGAGCAGGTGCGATCACTCCGGAAGGGTCGCTACGCGCCCTGATGCTGGTCGACACCGACATTCTGATCTGGAACTTGCGCGGGCATGAGGGCGCGGCCGATCTGCTCGACGGCGCAGGGGGGTTCCACATCTCCGCCGTGACCTACATGGAGCTCGTTCAGGGCATGCGCGACAAGGCTGAGTTCAGGCTCCTGCGCCGCTCCTTGCACCAATGGGACGCGGACTTGGTACACATCAGCGAGGAGATGTCTTCGCGCGCGACGTTCTTGGTCGAGGAATATGCCTTGAGCCACAACATGCAACTTGCCGACGCCCTGATCGCGGCGACGGCGCTGCACCTGGGGGATCGTCTCGTCACCGCCAACGATCGCCACTACCGGCATATCGAAGGTCTGGAGATCCAACTCTTCCGGGCTTGATCCGGCTCGTCTCCGCCTTCAGGCGAGACAACAGGATTCCCCCGGATCGAGATGATGCTGCAGAGCGGGATCTGCCCTCCCCTCGGTTGGGTCAGGCACAGAGTGGATGTCCCGAAGCTCACCTGTCG
>JAABTX010000114.1 GCA_011389655.1 Thioalkalivibrio sp. | reverse complement strand
CCTCGTCCCGCGTGCTCTCCAGGAAGATCGTGAACGTCGCCAGGTCGTCCTCGAAGTGGTCGACGGCCGAGCAGGAGACCCAGCGTTCGCCGAAGGGCACGCGCAGGTGCGTCTCGCTCAGGTGGGTGGCGCTATCGCGGGTGTCGACCGCCTGCTGGAACAGGGCGATCCGCGTCTCGTGCCACAGCCGTTTGCCGAACAGCAGGGGCGAGTTGACGGCTGCCGCGAGCACGGGTCCGGCCACGGCCTGGGCGAAGTTGTAGCAAGAGGCGAAATCGTCCGGATCGATCTGGTAGTGCACCTGGAAGCTGGTGTTGGCGCTCTCGAACATGTGCGAGTAGTCGGTGGTGTTCAGCTCGTCGGCACCCTCGATGCGGATGGCGTAGTCCTTCTCCCGCAGCCGATTCATGGCGGCGATCATCGAGCGGGCCCGCGGCTCGGGCGTCAGGTTCTCCAGGGCCATGTCCTTGGGCGTCAGGGTGGGGAGGATGCCGCACAGCAGCACCCCGACGTCACCGAGCGCGGCGCCGCGGCGGCGGGCGGTCTCCAGCCGGCTCTCCAACTCCCGCTCCATCTCCGTGAAGCAGTCACCGGCCAGTTCGCGCGCCTCGAGGTTGATCTCGGCGTTGAAGCGCGCCAACTCCGTGGCGAACGCGGGGTCGTCGAGCCCGTCGAGGAACTCGGTGATGACCGGGGCCGGCCGGTGCGCCTCGCCGACCAGGCAGAGCTCCTGCTCCGCCCCAATGCGCGGACGGTCCCGCTGCAGTCGACCGGTCTCGAGCAACCGCGCCAGGCCCCGCAGGTCGGCCTGGATCCCGTCGAAGGCCCGCTTCTGCGCTTCCGGCTCGTCGACGAATCTGACAGCGTGTGTTCCCATACGACCATGTTAGACGCGCGGCGGAAGATCGTCAAAGCGGCCGCGGACGGCGGCGCGGGCGAGCGCCGGAGCCTGCCGGGAGCTGTCGTTCGACGCCTGAGTCGAGGCGGTCGGCCGAGAAGCGTGGCCCGAGATCGATCAGACCGGTCGCGGGGACGACGGCTGGGGGTGTGTCTGGAATTCGTCGCACCAGGAGCGCGAATGACCAGATCATTGCGCTCAGGGCCATTCAGGTGCCGCCCGGCGACGGGGTGTGCTAGAATGAATGGAGGCAACGACCTGGGAGGCTGGTTCAGGAGGCGCGGCGATGCGGTTGTTTTTTTGTAACTCCCCGGGGGACCTTGACCACGGTTGGAGGAGACCATGAAGACCATCACCCTGATCGCGCTCGCCAGCCTGCTCGTGGCACCGGCCATCGCCGGCGACCTCGGCTCCCGAGCGCCGGCGAAACCGACCACGGAGGTCACTCCATCGTCTCCGGATCCGGACGTCATCCGCCAGGGTGGCGACACTTTCGACGCCGCTGTCGCCCTGCCCATCCCGGCCGTCGACATCGTGGGCAGCACCACCGGATACAACGACGACTACGGAGACTACTGCCCGTGGGACTCGTGGGCGCCGGACGTGGTCTACTCGATCGTCCCGGACCAGGACATCACCATCGATATCGACCTGTACGGCTCGTCCTACGACACCAAGATCTACGTCTACGATCAGAACCTGATCATGATCGCATGCAACGACGATGCCTACCCGGACTACACCTCGCTGATCGAGGACCTGCCGGTGTTCGCCAGCCAGCAGTACTTCGTGGTGATCGACGGGTTCGGCAGCGACCACGGCGACTACTTGCTGAACATCCGCGAGTTCGCTCCCTGCGTCCTCGACTGCCCGGCCGGCGCCGGCCTCGAGGATGAGCCGCCACTGGTCGACGGCTATGTCGACAACCACAACGGCGGCTGCAACGCGAATCCATTCAACCCGGTGTTCCAGCCGATCACCACGCCGGTGTTCTGCGGACGGAGCGGCTGGTTCATCGGGCCCGATGGCGACCAGATGCGTGACACCGACTGGTTCACGCTGGTGATCCCACCGTCAGGCACCCTCGAGATCATCGGCGACGCCGAGCAGGACTCCTACATGCTCGAGATCGGTCCCCAGGACTGCGACGCGGTCGGCGTGATCCAGGAGGTGCCCATCGGGTCCTGCTTCGAGGCCTCGATGACCATGACGGGAGCACCCGGTTCCGTGGTATGGTTCTGGGTCGGCCCGGCCGCCAACAGCGGACCGGGTGGCGCGGAATCGCTGGAGTACGGCTACGTCCTCTGGACCAACCTCACCCCGGTGGCCACGCAGGCCGTGACCTGGTCCGGCGTGAAGGCCCTGTTCAACTGACCCCCGAAGGGGCTCATCCCATATCCTCGACGGATGACTGGCCGATCTCCAGCCCAGCTCCCATCACTCACCAATCCGTTACCGCCAGACCACACCCCGGGTGGCCACCGTGTTGCACCGCACCGTGTGCGAGCACCTGGAGACCTACCTCACCGGGGCCGGCTGCGGTGACGACCCGCGCCATTCAGGCGCCGCCCCGGGGACGGGTTGGGCTAGAATCGATGTAGGCAACGACCTGGGAGACTGGTTCACGAGCGGGGACAATGCGGTTGTCATTCTTTCCCCCGGGGAAGAATCCCTCCCCGCGGTCCTGGGGTTGAACGTCGCGCCCTGATCGGGACGTCGACACCATGCTGGCAGACGAGGGGGAAGCGGGGCGGCCGTCGTCGATTTCGGCGGCAAGCGGGCTAGTCTGCCTTCTCCGCCCGCTGCATGATATCGCCCTGGTGCAGCACGAGAACATCCACGGCATCCGCATCATCACGCTCGAAATGCAATTCCGCGTCGACCACCTTGTAAAAGAACACATCGTCGCCCTTGGCATAGATCGGGAAGAACGGTTGGCCGGTGATCTGCGCCTCCAGGCCCGCGTCGCCGAGACGAATCGTGAACGTCGCGGTCGCGTTGATGCGATACTCGCCGACGTATCCGGCGAGTAGCTCACGCGCCATCTCCTTTTCCTCGCGTGCCTGTGACTCGGCGATGTCGGCTATCCTGTTTGCCGACTGCACGACGCCGTTCTGCACGAATTCCAACGCAACGACCGCATCGTCATCCCGCACGAAGTGCACGCTGGCATCGACCTCACCGATGGCATACCAGTCGTCCGTGACGCGCTCCAGCGTCAGCGGCGTCTGACCACTGACCTGGCCAACCAGCGTGTTTTCCATCGCGTAGACGCCGATGCCGACGCCTGGCGCCAGCTCGTATTGACCGAACAGCGCCTCGTCTACCGCCACCGCGGTACCCGGGAACGGCTCGCGGTTCAGCCACGTCAGTCCGAGTGGGGTCGGATCGGGGTCACCGCTGACGAGCATGACCACCGCCTCCCTGCTCGCCGGGCGGAACCCGAAGAAACTCCAGAAACCCCCCGTGCCGCCGTTGTGCCAGTAGATCGTACCGGCGGCGGACTCGGCCACGTGCCACACGCGCGTCATGCGAAAACCTTGCGGACCGGTCTCCAGCACCGCGAAGTCGTCGGCCAGCTTGTGCTTCAACGGATTGTCGATATCGCCAAGCTGGATGCACGCCAGCCGCATCATGTCGCTTGCGCTGCTCCACAGCGCGCCGGCACCGTCGAGGCTATCGAGAGTCCAGTCCGGCACGACGACGCCGGCACGAAAGCCGGCAGTGGCATTGTCCGCAACAAAACCCGTCTCGTTCAATTCGAGCGGCGAGAGCACCCGCTCCTGGAGCGCAGTTCGGTAGCCGCGACCATCGACCCGACCGAGCAGATAGCCCAGCAGGCCGACGCCGAAATTCGAATAGCCGTAGTGATCACCGAGCGGCTGCTTGTCACGACTCGCCGCCAGACCGGCAAGCAACGCCTTCTCGTCATAGCCCCTGTACGGATCAAGCGGATCGCTGGGCACGAGATTGACCGGAAGTCGCGGCAGACCGCTGGTATGCGTCGCAAGTCTCTTCAGCGTGATGCCGGCAACCTCCGTATTCCCGAACTCGACGTCGTCTCCGACGATATCGCCAATGGTCGAGTCGTAGCGCAGCTTGCCATCGGCCACCATTTCCGCCAGCAGCAGGTTTGTAAACGTCTTGGTGATCGAGCCGATCTGAAACTGCGTATGCGCGGTGATGTCGGCGTCGCCGTCCGTTGCCGTCGCACCACCAGCGGAATAGGCTACTTCGCCATCGACGAGGCGCGCGGCGCTTGCCGCCAGCACCTTGCCGTCACTCACCTGCTGGTCGATCCAGCCTTGAATATCCACGTTCTCGGCGTTCGAGGTCGCGCTCATCAGTAGCGTCGCCACTACCGGCAGCCACGCTCGCGAGATATGATCCAGGCAGTGCTTCATGATAGATCCTCCGGTGCATTGATCTGTTCATCCAGCGCGGCAAGCGGAGTGGAGCTCCAACCGCCCATTCCCGGCGCCGTCCTTCGCATTCGACCACGAGAGGTCAGCCCGCATTCGCCTGGTCGGCGGATGCCTTACCCGGCCACTCCCTCATCGTGAAAGATATCCTCGATCGAGAGCTCGAACAGCCGAGCTACCTTGAAGGCAAGAGGCAAGCTGGGATCGAATTTCCCGGTCTCGATCGCGTTGACCGTTTGCCGCGAAACATCAAGAGCGGCGGCCAGATCCGCCTGGGTCCAGTCCCGCTCGGCACGGAGTACTTTCAGTCGATTCTTCATTGGTATCGAGTCCTACCGATGACCAGGCCCGCACCGTAGCCCCCACCCAGAAGCGCGATCACGACTGCGATGTCCGGAGCGGCAACAATACCGGCCGAAACCAGAAGTGAATAGCTGACGCTACCCACGAGCCCGATTCCCATGGCGAGCGCCAGCGCATTCAACTGGATCTTCTGCTGCATTTCGTCCAATTCATTCAGAAATCGCATGTAGGTCACGATCACGATCAGGCCGATGACTACGTTGATCGCAACGGCGAGCAGGGAAAGAAACCCCTCAGTGTACCACTCGTATGCCTCGGCCTTGTCCGCCGCCACGAAAGTCGCCATCCAGGCGAAGATCCAGAGCATGATGAGAGCGTGGTTCTTCTTGGAACGCGCCGGGGCTTCATCAGGTTTGATTGATTTTCCATTCATAAGTCTAGCGTCCTTGTCATTAAGTAAAGCAATCGCTACATCCCCCAGAATAGACGACAAATTCGGTCTGTCAAGTATGTTTTACATGATGAGTAAGAATCCCCCGGCAAAGCCGGGGGCCTTTGTTGGCGGGCCCGGCATGGGCTCCGTCTTGGAGGTGGAAGTCCTCTCCTGAGCCGGGCCCACCAACGGGCCGCCGCCCGACGCAGCGGATGTTCGGGGTAGCTGGCCGTTCCCGCAGGATCGGGCAGCCCCATCTGACCGCTGGCCTCCTTGAGGAGCTACACCAGTACCCAGTCCGACGAACTGAGCATCACGACGCCCAGTCCGCAGTAGGACCAGAACTGACGCTTGTTCGCAAAACGGTACGGCGTGACCACGATCAGTAGCAGCTGGGCCGTGCGGATCTTGCCCAAGCCGGGGCAGGTCTTGATCACCTTGTAGGCGGTATGTTTGCGGTCCTCGGTCAGCATCTGCTTCTCGGCCCGCTTGCACAAATCGCCAGCGCGTCGTACTGGCAATACAGAAGGTCCGCCTGGCAACGCGCCTGCGCCGAGAGCATGGCCAACCACTCCTGTCGGCCGCTGGCCGAGTACACGCGCTTGCCGCGGGTAGGGATCCCTCGCGAGCGCAGCAGGCTCTTGATTCGATTCTGGGTGCGAACCACATCGACTGTGAGCGTGCCGTAGGCCCGGGTCAGATGGCCGAGGGCTGCGAACTATCCACGCTTCTTGTAGACCCTGGTTTCGATGTCTCCGATCCGCAGCTTCTCGGCCAGGGCGAAGGCGTCGATCTTGTCGCTCTTCGGACCCCGGCTGTGTCTGACGCCGACGACTACGAGTTCCTGCACATGAAGGGAAAGCACTTCGAACAGTCAACTCGAGTGCGTCCCCTCCTCGAAGATCAGACGGCGGCTCCTGGGGATGGTGCGGATGAAGGTGATCAGGGCCCCGGCGTTGGTCTCGATGACCTGGTGCTGCAGCTTTCGTCCGCTGGTGCCGATCACCGCGACCGTGCAGCATGACGCGTGGGCGTCCAAACCGATATACCTGTCCATGGGCGTTCTCCTTTCCGATTTGAGGACTTATCTCGCGGGCAAACGAGATCGTGGCCCCGACCAGAGGAGAACGCCACTCAGCTTACAGGAGGGGAACGTGTCCAGCGGTTGGTATGTGGGGTGAGGACGTCATGCCCCTATGATGCTTGTCCCCACCCCGATCGTCTGCTTCCGCTGCCACGCCGACGAGCACGAGGGCGAGGACAGCCGGATCGTGAGCCCGGACTGCGAGATATGCCATATCCTGTTAGCGTGGGATGAGACAGACCGGAACGGCCTGCCGGGCATCAGCGAGGAAGCGATCCTGCGCTAGCGGGCTGCGGGCAACCTCGCCGGCTCCGGTGCGTAAATATGACCGTCCCCTGCTCGCCACCCGAACCGCGAGGTCCGCCTTCATGCGTTCACGCAGCCGGGAATCCCTCGTCCAGATGAGCATCGTGCTGCTCTGCGTCGCGGCCGCCATCGCCGTGGTGGTCGTCTGGCGCTGGGAGTTCGTGCGCGGCGTCTTCTTCGCCGATTGGAAGAGCGTCCTGCTCAACGGCGTGGTCGTGCTCATCTTCCTCATGGGTGTGGGCCAGCTGTTCCGCGCCTTCGGCCACTACGCCGG
>JAABTX010000113.1 GCA_011389655.1 Thioalkalivibrio sp. | reverse complement strand
ATCGTCTCCGGCGAGCACCCGCTGGGACTCGCCACTTCGCAAATTCGCAACGATGGTTTCATCGAACTTGACCCTGCAAGCGTTACAGGGTTTAGCCTGTTTCCGTGTCCACAAGGGCGCAGGTTTGCGGCTGCCGGGTAGAGGCGGCGGGGCCCTGTGTCATGGCATGGGAGAGACCGGTTGAATGTTTTGCGCGAGATTCTCGGGGTGGCCCTCGCTGCGGCGCCCTGGCTGTTGCTGGGGCTGTTCGTTTCCGGCCTGATCCGGGCGTTCGTCGATGATGCGATCCTGCAACGTTGGGTGGGTGGCGAAGGAGCTTTGAGTATCGGTCGCGCGGCCGTGATCGGGGCGCCGCTGCCACTGTGCTCTTGCGGCGCGATTCCGACGGCGCTGACACTGCACCGCGGTGGAGCCGGCCGCGGGCCGACGACTGCCTTTCTTATTGGCACGCCGGGCATCGGTGTCGACTCGCTGGCCATCACCTACGCACTGCTGGGCCCGTTCATGATGTTCGCCCGGGCACTGGGCGCGGTGCTCACCGCGGTGGTCACGGGTCTGCTGGTCGCCATGGGAACGCGAGGCACGCCGGCTCCGGCCTCGTCGTCGGGGGGACGCAGCGCGTGCTGCGCCAACGGATGCAGCCCGGAGGCGCGGGAACAGGGCCACCAGGCTTCGGTGCCTGCGGTGCCCATGCAACCGCTTGCCACGCGCCGCCTGCGCGAGGGCATGCGGTATGCGTTTGGGGATCTGCTGGAAGACATCGGCCCTTGGCTGCTCGGGGGGCTGGTGATGGCTGGGGTTCTGATTGCGCTGCTCCCGCCGCAGATGCTGTCCACCTACGGCAGCGGTCCTGTCGCGATGCTACTGATGGCTCTGGTCGGCATCCCGCTCTACATCTGTGCGGCGGCAGCCACCCCGATCGCCGCCGGGATGCTGCTGGCAGGTGTGTCTCCCGGTACAGCGCTGGTGTTTCTTCTTGCCGGTCCTATCACCAGTGCGGCAACGCTCGGGCTGCTCCGACGGGAGTTCAACAACATGGGACTGGTATGGTATCTGGGCGGCATCGTGGCCAGCACTATTGCGATCGGCATGGCGACGGATGCGGTGATCAGCCTGACCGCGCTGGATGTTGCCGCCCAGGCCGATACGGCGCGGGAATTGCTGCCAGCATGGCTTGAAGCTGTGGCGCTAACCGTACTCTTGTGGCTGGGCAGCCGACCCCTGCGGCAGTGGTTGCGCCATCATCTGTCGTCTGCAAGGGCAACTTGATCGTCGCCTGTGTTACGCAGGGCCAAGGCCAGCGGAAAGGGCGTTCGAACAGATCCCGCACCCGTGAGGTGCGGTGCTTTCCCTCTGTACTGACCTTCGACCGCAGGGGATGGTCGCAGCGATGCGCGTCGACCTTGTGCCGTCAGGTGGCTGGCGGCTGACCTTCAGGTTCGAAAACGGTGATGCGATCCTGATCGATTATCAGGATTGTCACTGAGGAGCACCGCCCACTCGAAGACCCCGACCTCGTACAGCGGCAGCCAGATGATGATGAACACGGAGGTCAGCGTCGCGTTCCAGACGACATCCACTACCATCGGCACGTCCGAGAAACTCACCCGCCGGTCGCCAGCGCCGCCATGGGCGACCACCCGATACCAAGCCCCTTCGGCTGCCAGATCACGAGGGCGATGGTGATCACGGGGATGACCCGGGCAGTCAGCAGCATGACAGATCCTTGCAGGGATTGGACGGCGCAGCGTCAACCTGTGTGCCGCATCACTTCAACAGTGGATGGTCCTTCGGCAACTGCCTAGCATACCACAGTGCCAGCTTGTGCCGCATGCTCTGCTGCGAGACTTGATCCTCCGGCAACGGCTGGATTTTCTGGTCATGCACCAGCAGCCGGTAGATGTATTGAATCCTCTCGTTGGCCGAATCGGTCGGTTCAAATTCCACCGCGCCGCGCTCCTCGCCGTATTTCATCCCGGCCAGAAGCGCGGCCTTCACCAATTCCGCCTCATGCTTCAGTTTTTTCAATGCACTGCCTCCCGCGCGATCCTGAAAAGAGTACACCCTGGGCCGTGACGGGTCGCTCTCAGCGTGGCCCTGTTTCTGGATCCCCTCGCTTCTTCGGCTGTCTCACGGATGGCATCGCAGGGGGCTACGGTGCGATGTCCAGTTTGTTGATCACGTTGCGCACTCCGGGCAGGTACCAACCGTTCCGTTCCGCGCGTTCCTTCTGGTCGGCACTGACGGCGATACCACCCATCGTCACTTCCCCCTCGCGCACCATCAATTTGATCTCGTCGTGGATCTCGTCGTGCTGCAGCGCCGGATCCCTGTCCAGCAACAGGTTGAGGGCGTCCAGGATCTCCCCATCATCCTCCTCCTGAGGCGGGTCGACCTGCAATTCGTTTACGACCCCGGCAATGCCCGGGATCCACCAGGCCATGACTTCCGCCAGCTGCCGGTAATTGACGCTGGGAACCGTGCCTTGCAGGCGCACGACGCCGTGGTGCGCGCTCAGCACCATCCAGTCGCCCAGGGGCCCCGCCTCGGGTGCTTCATCACGGCCAATGGCGATGCCCTGAAAGTCACGATCGGAACGCAATGCCTGATCCAGCGTCGCAGAGATGATCGTCGCCCACCTCTTCGTCCGGGCGCAATTGCAAACGGTCGTGGACCGCTTCGCCACCGGCCACCTGAACCGCGACCTGCCACGCCCGCCGTTTGGCGGCGATCGTCGAGACCGCACCCTCCAGGCGAATGCCCACCTCGCTCGTCACTACGCGAATATCGTCCTGATGCACCAGGCGCGGGCCGCTTCTCGATCAACGGTGGCGGCCGCGCGATTGCGCGGCGTGGCGCGCTCCGGCTGGGTGGCGGGCGAACCACCACGCGGGCAGCTGCAGCACCGACTCCAGCGGTCCCCGGCGAAAGAGGCGCAACCACACCAGGGCGAACACCATGGCCACCCCCGTGATGCCCGCGCTGATGGCCAGCGCGCGTCCGGGTTCGCTGGTCTGCAGCGTCTGCGGCCAATACGCGAGCGCAAGCGCATGGCCAACGTAGAAGGTCAGTGCCGTGCGGCCGAGGGCAACGAGCGGTACCAGGACCCGCCCCGCGCGATTGGCCAGAAGCAGGCAGGCCCCGAGCACGGCCACGGCCAGTGCGGTGGCGGACCACAGCCACGGCGGCATCTGGCTGTGCGGATCCGCGCTCAGCACGTGCAGCCAGCCGACCACCAGGCCAGGCTCACCGAACACGCCGACCAGGGCCCGGGTCACGCCCAGCACCGCGATGAAGGCCAACGTGCCGCCGACCATCAGGCGCCACTGCACCCCGCGCGCGGCGAGATCCCGGTGCCCGAGCCAGAGGCCGAACATGAACGGTACGGCCGCCGTCACCAGCGGATAGGGTCCCGAAAGCAGCAAGGTGTGCAGGATCTCGCCGGGCGCATCGCCGAAATCGACGTTGGTGCGGTTGAACACACCGGGCTGCAGCACGCGACCAGCGAGAAACCCGAGCGGGCCAGCCAGCGCGAGCAGGGCGGTGAGCGCCAGCAGCCAGCGCGCGGGCAGGCGCACGGCAACGATGGCCAGCAGGAACAACAGGGCGTAGGTCTGCAGGATGATGTGCAGGCCGCTGGCCACGCCTTGTAGCCACAGACCCAGGGGAAGGAGCAGAGCGGCGCGCCAGACAAGGTCTACGCCGATGCCGCCGGGTATCGCACGCCGCGCGGCCGAGCGCGCCAGCAGGGCCACGCCGACACCCGCGAGCAACAGGAAGAGCACCGCCGCATGACCATGAGGCAGCGCATAGAGCCGGCCGGCGGTACTCTCCAGGCGGGTGGGGCCGACGTGGATGAGCAGCATGCCGACGATGGCGAGGGCCCGTGCGACATCGATGCCGGCGAGGCGGGCCGTGGCGGCGGGTGCGGACATGGGATGACCCGTTGGGTTTCGGACGCCGGTGACGGGCTGCAGCAGGGAGGCATCGGGCCCCCTGACCTGCCACCGCCAGCGTCATTACTGGCCGGTCCCTGGTGCAAGAGCTGGATTCAGAACAGGCTCACGGGCGCGCTGGAGCGCGAGCACGTGGGGGAAGCGGCCGGTTGAACCAGGGACGACTCCGCGATCCGGCCCAGAGCAGGATTATAGAACAGCAGCGTGCTCACCGCAGACTGCTTGAGGTAGTGGACCAGCACCATGGGTCCTGCCATGCACAGCAGCCCGCATCGGACCAACCGCACTCCCCAAGGCGGCGGCAGACCACGGCACTCGATGGGCGCCGCGGTTCTGGCACCGGCCAATGGGGATTCCTGAAGTCCATCACCACGCCCAGCACCCAGGCGGGCGCGGATATGGTCGGCCGAGGTCAGTCACGATCCGCCGCGCACGTTCATCGAGCCGCTCGATTTCGTTGCCCGGCTGGCGGCTCTGGTGCCGAAACCGCGGGTCAATCTCACCCGTTTCCACGTAATCCGCCTGGAGTCGGAGATGTACGCTCAGCGGTTGACCCGGGCGCGCTGCCCTGGAATCGACAAGGGTTTGAGTCTCGGTTCCGTTTGCGCGATCCACGAGGCCTGTGCACCCACGTTTATCTGACGGCTTCGGAGGCTCGCCATGCGGTCATTCCCTGGCGCAGGATATGCAGATCCCGCAAGCCGCGCGCGTGCAGAAGCTTCGCAGCGGTCCGGGAACGGCGGTCCGTGTGGCACACCAGCACCAGCGGGCGATCTGTGGGCAGTTCGTGGAAACGGCCTGCGAGTTGATCGAGGGGCAGGTTGAGCGCGCCGTCGATGTGGCCGAGTTCGCCGGTGAATTCCTGAGCGCTGCGCACGTCGACGACCACGGGTGCGGAGTCGCCTGCCCATTCTCCAGCGAGTTCCTGCGCCGTCAGCCACGTCGCCGGCACGCGCAGCCGCTTGACCAGCCGTGGGATGAAGGCGACCGCAGCAAGCAGCGCCAGCGCGATCAGGCCGGTCTGGATCGCGGCCTCGCCACCGGCGATGGCCTGGCGTCCGGCGTACCCCAGGTAGGTGTAGGCGAAGGCGCCCGGCGCCATGAACACGAAGGTCGCGATCGCATAGGCCAGCAGACGGATGCGGGTCAGGCCCAGCGCATAGTTCAGCAAATTGTATGGAAAGAGCGGCACCAGCCGCACAAAGGCCACAAAGCGCCAGCCCTCGGCCTCGACCCCGGCCACCAGTTCCTTCAGCCGGCCGCCCAGGCGTCGCGAGACCCAGTCCGCCCCGAGGTAGCGCGCGACCAGGAAGGCCGCGGTCGCGCCCAGGGTCGCGCCGAGCAGGTTGATCAATGTGCCCCAGACCGGCCCGAACAATGCGCCTCCGGCCAGCGTCATGACCATGCCGGGCAGGAACAGCACCGAGGCCAGCGCATAGACGGCCACGAAGACCAGCGGCGCATTGATCCCGAACCCGGCGATCCAGGCCTCCAGCACAGCGGGATCGATGTCTTCCCGGAAGGCCACCGCAAAGCCGATCGCGATGACCAGACCCGCCAGCAGGCCGATCCGCAGCCAGGGCCAGGACCTCATCGCGTCGTTCCCGCCTTGCCGGCTGACTCACCGGCGGGCGGCCAGGTGGCCACTTCCCCTTCGGGGCGCCGGTTGATCGGATAGCTGTCGGCCGGGCCGATGAAGGGCTGTACCAGCATCCGGTCCAGGCGTTCCCAGGAGGGATCGCGGAACAGGTTGATGCCGATGGTCATGCCCTCGTGGCCGTCCTGGGGTTGCGCGCGGTAGGTGCCGAGCAGCCGGTCCCAGAGCGACAGGTTGAAGCCGAAGTTGGAGTTGGTCTCGTGCGGATACCAGGAATGGTGCACCCGGTGGAAGTCCGGGGTCACGATGAACCACCGCAGCACCCGGTCGACCCCGGCGGGGATGCGCACGTTCGAGTGGTTGAACAGCGCCAGCGAGCTCAGGATGATCTCGAAGATCAGTACCGCGATCACCGGAGCCCCGATCATCACGATCACGCCGGCCTTGATCCCAAAGGACAGCAGGATCTCGATGGGGTGGAAGCGCAGGCCGGTGGTCACGTCGAAGTCGAGGTCGGCGTGATGCATCCGGTGCAGCCGCCACAGCGCCGGCACCGCATGGAACATCACGTGCTGCGCCCAGATCGCGAAGTCTAGGACCACCAGGGCGATCAGCACGCTGAGCCAGAACGGCAGCTCCAGCACCTGCAGCAACCCCCAGCCCTGGCTCTCCACGAAGAAGGCCAGTCCCACCGCGCCGGCCGGGAAGATCAGCCGGGTCAGGACCGTGTTGGTGATCACGATGCCCCAGTTGTTGGCCCAGCGGTAGGCCTTGCCGATGGTCAGCGCCCGCCGAGGCGCCAGCACCTCCCAGGCGGCCATGATTCCGAGCACGCCGAACAGGAACCCCAGGCGCACCACCGGCTCCTGCTCCAGAAACCATTCCATCGATATCGCTCTCCCGAAGGGCTTGCAGAAATGTTCAAAATCAAACGAGCGTTTGAACGTAACCGCGAACAGGGAAGGCCGTCAAGTCAGCGAGAGGGGATGCTGGTAATCCAGCCGCGCAGGGCGGAAGTGACCGCGCGAGCCATCATCCGCCGCGCCAGTGCCCCAATCGGCGGATGCAACTCCGACCCGACCGCACACTACCCTGTGCACTAGTGGGCCATGCGGAAAGTTCGGTACCAGATCGCTTCGCCAGAAGCGCCGGCGCTGCGTTGGGCAAGTTTGAAAT
>JAABTX010000112.1 GCA_011389655.1 Thioalkalivibrio sp. | reverse complement strand
CACCAGCGCTCGCTGAGCGGAAATCCGACGCGCCCATTCCAGAGATTGTCGCGCCCGAAGATGACACCGGGCCGCAGAACGACCAGCGACCAGCCTTCCACGGTCGCCGCAAGGCGCACGAGCTGCTCCTGCAGGAGCTTGGTACGGCAGTACTCGTCCCGGGTCTCGGGATCCTGGGCCAGCGGAGAGTCCTCGGAGATCTGGCTCCTGGCGGGACGCCGCAGGTACTCGTAGACCGAGAACGAGCTGGTGAGGACGATTTTCTGCACCTTGGCATCGCGCATGGCCTCGATCAGGTGCTCCGTGGCGATCACGGTGCCGCCGAACTGGTCATAGAAATCACCGCTCTTCGCTGCGGCGAGATGCGCCACGCAGTCGATGCCCGCGCACAGTCCCTTCAGCCCCTCCCTGGACCTCAAGTCCCCGCGAAACACCTCGATCGTGCTTTCCCCATTCCACTCCTCCGGCACCCGGGATCCCGGCCGTACCAGGGCGCGCACTTCGTGCCCGCGCGCGACGAGGGCTCGCACCACGGACCGCCCGAGAAATCCTCCTGCCCCGGTGACCAGAACTTTCACAGCCGGTTCTCCTCGGCCAGTAGCCGATCGATCAATCGGCTCGCCCGGTCCATCTGCCGATAAGAGACCGGCGGCTCTCCACCTGTGCGGAGGGCCTGGTAGGCCTGGGCGAGGAACACTTGCAGCCCCTCGTAGGCGGTCCGGTTGCGGATCTTGCTCCAGATGCTGCCGAACCCCGAGCCGACCAGGCTGCCGGCATTCGCGACAGCATTCATCAGTGGCGACAAGTGTTGTCCGCCGGGGCGCTCCTTCACCAGCGTAACGCAGGGATGGAACAACTCGGCATTCGCCACGCCCTGGGAGCCCCGCAATGTCACGGCGAAACAATCTGGCGCCTGTTGGGCGGAGAAACGGATTCTGCCGTGCGCTGGCCCCGCAATAACCAGGGCATCCAGCGAATCGTACTTGAAGAACTCGCCGCCGCCATGATTGCGCCAGGCCGCCCTGACCTCCATGGCGTCATCGTCCTCAACGGGCATGAAATTGAGCAGCAGGTAGGCGAGATGCGAGATGAACTCGTGCACTACACCCGCCGGCAGGCGGTGACTGGGATGCGGAAGGTGCTCGTCTGCGTAGCGCCCCCCACCGCGGATGCCGAGTACCATCCGGACCTCGACTTCCTCGACCGTCCCGATCTGGCCCTGCCTGGCGATGGATTCGAGACGGCCGATCGGGGCGTTGAACCGGTAATTGTGGTTCTCGATCAGCCGCAGGCCCTTCGACTGCGCCAGCCGCCAAAGCTCGTTAAAGGCCTGGTTCGAGAGCGCGGCCGGCTTCTCGACGATGACGTGACAAACTGACTCCAGGCAGTCGCGCACGATCCGGTCGTGCGTCGCGGGAGGCGTCAGCACGTGCACCACGTCCACCTCGCCATGCTGGAGCATCTGGCGGTAATCCGTATACCATTTAGCCACGCCGAACCGGCCAGCCGTGTACTCAGCCAGCGCCGGTGACAAATCGCAGATTCCTTGCAGCTTCACTTCCCCGATCTTTTGCAGGCCGAGCAAGTGCTGTTCCGCGATTTTCCCGCCGCCGATCAGCGCCACCCGCGGCCGGTCAAGTGGCAGAAAATCATCCATTGAATCGTTCAAGTCACCCTCCTGGTTACCCATACTCCGGCTACCCATAACGCCGCCGGCGCTCGCGCTGTTTCAGCCAGCGGCCTGGCGCCTGCAGCAGGGGCCGCAGCGCAGACTGACGCGCCCACGCCTCGGAGCGCGCCCGGAGCTCATAAAGACTGTTGACCACCGAGGGACGCTTGGCGACGCCCTCCGCCACCGGGATCACACCCGACATGAAATTCTCCTTGTACGGCGCCATACCCTTGCCCAGATCGATGTACGCCAGTTCTTCCTCGCAGGCGTGCGTGATCATGTGCACGAGCAGGATCAGTCCCGGGGCATACTGGCGGAAGGCGTCGTCGTAAGCTGGGAACCAGGAATGCCACACGGTTCGCGACCGTATGGCGAAATGCACCGCGGCGAGGTCGTCGCCCACGTAGAGCGCGGACAGGGTACCGCCAAAGTCTGCGCCGCCCTGCGCATGGATTCGTCGAATAAAATCCGTGGTCCATGGCAATCCAAGAAAATCCACCACGCCCGTTGCCCGGCATTGCTCCCGCTTCCAGCGCAGCATCGCGTCGAAAACAGCCGCATCATGCGTGTCCACGACGAAACGAAGCGGGCCTCGCTCCCGCTCGAACTTGCGCATGCGCCGCAGCGTGTCCTGCAGATGCTTGCGCTGGCGCTTGGTCCGGCCCGCCTCGTACGCCTCGTAGCCGCAGGCGGTTTCGATGATCGGCGAGGGATCAATCCGACGGTGGCAATCCGACCACTGAGCCTGCTCCGCCGCCAGGTGGTCGAATTCCCAACGGACCAACCCGCAACCATGCAACAGCTCGGAAACCGTCCACTTCGCGTCCGGCTCGACGATCACCGCATGATGATCTGACAGCTTGAGGCCTGCAGGGCGGCCCATGCCCCCGCAGCCATGGTGGAACGGGAAAAAGCCGACCACACCGTCGCTGCTCTGGAGGATGCAGATGCGCAGGTCGTCCCGCGCAGCAGCCAGGGCTTGTATGTACTCCGGCCGGAAATACGGGCTTGCGAACACAGCGTGGTTGGACTGAATCTCCGCCCACCGTGTCGCAAGCGCTTCGCTCAACTCCCGTCCCTTGATGACTGTATATCGCATGGGTGCTATTGGCGAGACGCCGCCTCGACCAGGTTCCAACAGGCCCCGAAAGTACGCAGGTAGCGCTGTTCCGGAAAATGTTCCAGGTTCACGTGCAGTCTTCCCAGCGCCGCGAGGAGATGTCCCCGGGTATCGCCCAGCTCGCAGCCGAGCGCGCCTGCATGAGCGACGAGATGCCGACGCACCGCAGGAACCGGCAGCTTGAGCGTGAGCGCCAGGCGAGCCAGGTCATAGATTCCGAACCCTAAGGGATTCGCGCCCACCCAGTCTATGAGCACGAACTCAGCCTTCGCACGAAAAAGCGGATTGTTTCGCGGCGGAAGCATCACGTTGCCGAGCCACAGGTCGTTGTGATCAACAGTGTGCCGGGGCGCCCAGGCACCGGAGCCCAGGCGATCCATGGCCTCGCTCAGCGCTTCTTGAGGGCCTCCCGCAATCAAGCCCGTCTGGTCGAGATGCTGCAGCATCTCCCGGAAAGCCTCTGCTGCCCCCGGCCGATCGTGATTGCGCTCGGCTGCCGCCCGGTTCGCCGCAAGCAACCACCACAGCACGCGCCCTTGCAGTCGCTTGCGCTGGGCAATCCGAACGATCTTGAAAGATGAAAACTCCCGGCAGCACGGAAGGATCACATAGCTGCGTCCATCGACGTAACCATGTGCCAAGGACCTGACGACGACCTGGCCCAGCTCCTCGCCAATGATCTCCCGCACGGCTTCGGCGTATCGATGTCCACGTTCCGCCAGGTCGGGAGACACTGGTCGAGAACAGAGCACAACGGCCACCGGACGTCCCGACAAAGTTCGCACGAGGGCCTTGGTGGTCGAATCCGCCACCGCCTTCTGGCGCCCGAGCGGCTCGAGGGACAGCGTCTCTCCAACCGTCCCCGCAAGCTGCTCCAGCTGTTTGGCGAGTCCCACCTCGAGTTCATCGATGCTGATCGGGGCATTCGGCGTCGGTGCCATTACATTCATGCGGGCCTCATTTACTCCTCACCAGGGCATTGTCGGCCGGAGACCCAGCCTGCGGGCGCCTCCCGTGACGAGCTTTTTAAGCATCGGCCGCGACCAGGCGGCCTCCGCGGCCACCGCCCGCGCGGAACCCAGGCGCCCATAGTATTTCCACATCGCCGTGGGCCAGCGGAATCGCTCCGGTGCGATGCGGGTCTTGAAACGTGTCAGCCCGGCCGTGCTCGTCGCCGAGATGCCCAGCATGTCGTAATACTCGCAGCCGCGATCCCGCGCCCATTTCATCGCCTCGTAGTGCAAAAGATAACCGGCCATCAGCTTGCGCACCTCTTCGCTTCGATCGACGCCGCCCCAGCCATACAGCATGTGCTCCCCCACGATCATGTTGAACAGCGCAGCGACAGGACGGTTCTCGTGGTATGCAGTAAAGAGCGCAACGCGGCCCGTCGCCCCGAAAACGTCGAGCAGATACTCGAAATACCCCGGCTCGAACAATACGAATCCCTTGTGGGCCGCGCTTAGTGCGTAGAGCCGGTAAAACTCCTCGAGCATCTCGCGGCCGCCTTGCCTGACTTCCACCCCAAGCCGCTGCGCACGGCGGATGTTGTACCGCCCCTTCGGGGTCATGCGGCCGAGCACCTCCTCATCGTTCCCGGGGAGCCGGATCCGGGAGGTCAGGTGTTCCCCGCCCCAGTACTTCCGAGGCACAAACCCCTTCGCGGACATTACCGTCCTGGCCGTCCCCTGGGGCGCAAAGGTCTCAACCCGTAAAACTGCCAGGTGAAGCGCCTCGGCGAGTCCTTCCAGTTCTTCCACGACCTGCGCCAGCAATTCGGGCTCGTCGTCCAGGGCCAGCGGCGCCCGCTGCACAACCCCGATTCGCCCTATCGGGGTACGACGCCACATCAGCTGTGCCCCGCCGGCGATCTCTCCTGCCTGCCGCAGCACCACCCTGTCGATCTCGTATCCGTACGCGTGGCGGACTTTGCCGTACAGGCTGGACTGTTCATGGTGCCCGCACGGATGACTGGCGACGAATGCGTCCCACGCAGCGGCCTCCGTCGCCATCGGCGGAACGACGGCGTTGGTCGAATCCGGTGTCAGTGTCGCCGTCGCGATGCTCATGGCGCTAAGGTAACCAGTCGCTGGCCTCTCTCCCCTGGTACGGGTCACAATAACTGAATCCGGCGCTTCAGCGCCTCTTCGTCCATTGCCTGGTGGATGGGGAAACACACGAGACGCTCCCACAGTCGCATCGCCGCACCATCCTGCGCAACCACGCTTCGCGGTAGTGTCGGCCACGAATGGACATCCACCCCCCACCGGTGGCCGCGCTCGAACCAGCGGCGACTTTCTTCCGTTGATCGCGCCAGGGCCGGATACACCAGCGGCATCGACCCCGTCGCGTCATGCGGAAACAACGGCTCCAGCCCCATCGTCAGTGCCCAGCCCTGCCACAAGTCGTAGATCCGCTGCCGTGCGTTCCGGGCCGCGGTGAGATCCTGCTCGGCAAGGAACGCCTGCGTCACCTCGCTCATCCCGAAATCCCGCGGTATGGGCGGGTCGCGGAAGGCGTCCTGGGAGTGATACGCGGGCGCCGGCCCGGCCCGACGCGCCGCCTCCCGCATGCGCGCACGGCGCGCGACCACTCGTGGTCCCCCGGGCAGTGCCTCCATCCAGCGTCGGGCCCTGTGCTTGAGGGGGGTTCGGTGGGGTTCCGGCAAGCTGAGATCCGCGAGATCCACGCGATAATCGCCGTCGAGGTAGAGACAGGCCCCGTTCTCTACCGGGAAAGACTTGCGGGGCGCACTGATACCGACCTGGCCGAAGGTCCCCAGGCGTCGCCCGGCATGTTCCGCTCCATGCCCATGCGCGTTGTCCTCGATCAGCAGCAGGTCGTGGGCGGCAGCGAACGCCATGCAATCTTCGAGCGGCTGGGGTTGGCCGAAGTAGTGCACGACCACCAGCGCCCGTGTGCGACTGCCTAGCAAGGGAGGCAAGCGCGGCCAGTCGGGCGCCAGTGCAGCGCCGGCAGGGTAGAAGACCGGCCGGATACCGAGCTGCGCCATCGGCTCGAGCAGGGACTCGCATACGAATTCGGGAACCAGCACCTCGTCACCGGACTCGAATCCCCGCGCGCGCAGCCCGTATTTCAGGGCCGTCCTGGCATAAGCGAACGGGTAAGGACTGCTCGTGCTCGTGGCAAGACCGCCAGTCTCGCCTGCTGATCGCGGCTTGCCCGGGTGACGATCGAAGCGGACATCCAGTTCTTCGAAATCCATCTTGCGGCTCATCGCCGTTCGTCCTGCAGGCTCTCCGGCGGGGACGGGCGCCTGAACAAGGGCGCCCGTAGTCTCTGGCCCAATTGCGGGTACGCGCGTCCACGGAAGCGCTGAATTATTGCGCGCACCCCCATGGCGCACAGCTCACCACCCTCCGCAGCGAAGGCAAGCACCCAGCCGTGGTGTTTTGCCAGGTAATAAAAGCGGCTTTCAAAAAAATGCCGCGCAATGGCTCCCCGGATGAGAGTCTCCCCGGAAATTCTTGCCGAAACACCGCTCACGTGGTGGCAAACCGACTCTCCCACCGTCCAGATCTCCCACCCCGCCGAAGCGATCCGCTTGCACAGGTCCGTCTCCTCGAAGTACAGGAAGAAACGGGGGTCGAATCCGCCGACTTCTTCGATCACGCTGTGTCGCACGAGCATGATCGAGCCGCAGATCCAGTTGGTCCGCACCGGGGCCTCTCCGGGCACCACGCATCGCATCTTCGGACCGGCCAGTCCCGGGAAGACCGGTTTCAGCATGACGTCCCACGGGGTAGGCATAGCCCCGGACAGTTGCAGGGTGCCGGAGCCCTCTACTACCGCCGGCCCGCACAGGCCGGCCTTTTCGTGGCTGTCCATGAATGCAAGCAGCGTCTCCAGCGCACCCATGCTGACCACGGCGTCCGGGTTCATCACCAGCAGGTAAGGCGTGTCCGCCCGCTCCAATCCGAGGTTGCAGGCGCGCCCGTAGCCCAGGTTGCCGCCGCTGTGAACCAGGGTGACCCAGGGATAATCGCGGGCAACCTGCTCCGGGGTGCCGTCGCTGCTGGCATTG
>JAABTX010000111.1 GCA_011389655.1 Thioalkalivibrio sp. | reverse complement strand
TTCCTGCACTTGCCCGCCTTGCTCCGGCCCTTCTGGCTGTGCTCCATAGTCACCGAACTTTCCGCATGGCCCACTAGGCGGGGATCGCCAGCGCGAGTCCGCACCCCCCCATGCCGGTCTTCAGGTGGGGGCAATTACACCGTTTGACCGTGGGCCCACGTTTCGGGGTAGTCTGGGATCAAATCCCGAGACAGGCTGCGCCGGGGGCATGAACCGCTCCCCATCCCAATGGCTGTCTATCTGGCGGGCGTCCTCGCCACCATCATCACGATCGTTTACCCGGACCGAATAGTACGGCGCGCGCTGTCCCGGTACACGGAAAACGACAGGCACAGCGAGGTGCCGCGATGACCTGGATGAACTGGCTTCCCTGGCGTTTTGTGATTCGCCACGTGGCCCGCCGGCAGGGCTTTCTCGACCCGGTCGCGCTACTGTCCCGCCTGCACGGCTTCGCACAACCTTCCGAGGTCGGTGTGCCCATCGAGTTGCTGCGCGCGGGCATGGTGTTTCATGCCCGCGGCCTGATCAACAGCCGGGTGATCCAGCACAACCTCGACTGGGTCTGGCCGTACTGGGTGGAGCGTCAGTTCAATCCGAACGATCCGTCCTTCGTTCCGCGCGCCTTCTCGATCACGCACGTGAACCTCACGCATCGGAACTGGACGGCCATCGGCTATCCGGATGTCGACGAGTTGCCGATCGTCGATCCCCGGGGCCTCCTTACCCCACGGCTCGATGGATTCTCGCTGGACGGCTGGCTGATGGCCCGCAATGGCCGTTACCTGCTGCCTTCCCGCGCCGACGACTGCCGACAGTATCAGGAGGTGGCGCCAGAGGTGAGCGTCACGACCGAGACGCGAAGCCCGGGGATGATGCTGACCAGCCGGGCGTGGGTCGAACTCGAGACCGGTTCGCCCACCTGCAAGCTCCGGCTCACCGCACGCAGCGACAGCGACGGCTGGCTTGTCCTGGCCCTCCGTCCCCAGAATCCGGAAGGCGTGAGCTTCATCCACGAGGTCCAGCTGCTGCCGGGCCGCGATGGCTGGCGGGTCGATGATGCCCCCGAACTGCGGTTCAGCCGACCCGCCGAGCGTCACCATGTGTCCGATTACCACCACGGCGACGTCCACATCCACCTCGAGGACCGCGAGGACCAGACACAAGGGCGCTGCGATGTCGGGTTGGCCACCGCCGCGGCCCTGTTCCCGGTCCAGGCCGGGGAACCCGCCGAGGTGACCGTCTCCCTGCCGATTGCCCGGGAGGACGCCGTCCCGTCCGTTCCCGACGCCTGGGATCGCGCCTATCGGGACCGCTGCAGCCTGGACTGCCCCGAGCCGCACTACCAGTTCCTGTACGATGCCGCCGTCACCTCCCTGGTCCTGCACTCGCCCGACGACGTGTATCCGGGGCCGTACACCTACAAGCGGTTCTGGTTCCGGGACGCCGCATTCATCATCCATGCCCTGCTGTGTACCGGCCTCACCGACCGGGCGCAACGCGCGCTCGAGCACTTCCCCGAACGGCAGACGCCGCTCGGCTACTTCCGCTCCCAGGAAGGCGAATGGGATGCCAACGGTGAGGTCTTGTGGATTCTGCGGCGCTACACGGAACTCACCGGGCGCGCGTTACCGCCGCAGTGGCGCAAGCCCCTTCAGCGGGGGGCGCGCTGGATCGTCCGCAAGCGCCTAGACGACACCATCGACGCGCCGCATGCAGGCTTGCTGCCGCCGGGCTTCAGCGCCGAGCACCTTGGACCCAATGATTATTACTTCTGGGACGATTTCTGGGGCATCGGCGGCCTGCGAGCCGCGGCCGCATTATGCGCCGATGGCGATCCTGACCAAGCCCTCGAGTTCGGGCAAGCCGCCGACGCCTTCTCGGCCGCGGTGGACCGGAGCCTGGCCGGTTGCGCCGAGCGACTGCAACGCCCGGCGATGCCGGCGTCCCCGTACCGCAGACTGGACGCCGGTGCGATCGGCTCGCTCGCGCTCGGCTACCCGCTACAACTCGGTGCGGCCCGCGACGAGCGTCTGCTCGATAGCGTCGAATTTCTCCTCGAGCGCTGTTTCGTCAAGGGTGCCTTCTATCAGGACATGATTCACTCCGGACTGAACGCGTATCTCACTCTGCATGTGGCCCAGGTGCTGCTACGGGCGGGAGATCCGCGTTACCTGGCGCTGATGGATACCGTCGCGGCCATTGCCTCGACGACCGGGCAGTGGCCGGAGGCCATCCATCCGGCGACCGGCGGTGGCTGCATGGGGGATGGACATCATGTCTGGGCCGCGGCGGAGTGGGTCCTGATGCTGCGCAATTGCTTCGTGCGCGAGGAAGGGGACGGGTTGGTGCTGGGAGGCGGCATCCCGGAGCGCTGGCTCGCCCAGGGACAACCGATCCGGTTCGGTCCGGCGCCGACCTCCTTCGGCCCCGTGTCGCTGTGCATCCGGCCGCGTGCCGGCGACACGCCGGTGTTCGAATGGCGCGGCGAATGGCGGGATCGATCGCCGCAACTCGAGATCCAACTCCCCGGTTTCAAGCCTGTCACGACGGAGGGGGACCGCGGCGACGTGCCATTGACCCTCCAGGAACCATCGCGATGAAGATCCTCATCGCCACCAATACCTTTACGCCCCATGTCGGCGGAGTCGCGCGTTCGGTCGAGGCCTTTGCCGGGGAATACCGGCACCGCGGCCATCAGGTGCTGGTGCTGGCGCCGGAGTTCCCCGATATGCCAGCGGACGAGGCCGATGTGATCCGGATCCCGGCCATCCAGAACTTCAACGCCAGTGATTTCTCGGTCGTCCTGCCACTGCATCCGGGCCTGAGTGAACAGGTCGATGCGTTTGGACCGGATCTCGTGCACGCCCAGCACCCGTTCCTGCTCGGATCCACCGCCCTTCGGCTCGCCCGTCGCCGCGATCTACCGCTGGTATTCACCCATCACACGCTCTACGAGCAATACACCCACTACGTTCCGGGCGACTCGCCTGCGCTCAAGCGTTTCGCGATCGAACTCGCCACACAGTACGCGAACCTGTGCAGTCAGGTCTTTGCGCCCAGCGAAAGCATCCGCGACATCATTCGCCAACGCGGCGTGACCGTGCCCATCGACGTCATTCCCACGGGGGTACGTGTGCGGGACTTCGCTGACGGCGACGGGATGCGGTTTCGCAGCCGCATGGGTCTACCGGAGGCAGCCGTCGTGATTGGCCACCTGGGCCGCCTGGCACCGGAAAAGAACCTGGCCTTCCTGGCCAGGGCCGTGGCCCGGGTCGCCGGCGAGGATCCCCGCGTCCACTTCCTGGTGGTTGGCACCGGCCCGTCCGAGTCCGTAGTGCGTGCCTGCTTCGAAGACGCCGGGCTGGAAGGACGCCTGCATATTGCCGGGGTATGCGAGGGAGAAGACCTCGCCGATGCGCTGCACGCGATGGACCTGTTCGCTTTCGCCTCGACCAGCGAAACGCAGGGCATGGTGCTGACCGAGGCGATGGCCGCAGGCCTGCCGGTCGTCGGCCTGGACGCACCGGGGGTGCGCGAGGTGGTCTCGGACCGGCGCAACGGGCGTCTGGTGCACGACGAGGACGAGGCTGCCTTCGCTGCGGCGCTGGCCGCAACGGTCGGACTGCCACAGGCGGACCGCCGCGCCTTGTCGCGCGGGGCGCGCGCCACCGCGGTGGAATTCTCGATGGATCGCTCGGCGGAGCGGGCCCTGGCCCGCTATGCCGCGCTCCTCGAGCGCCGGCCGGAGCACAGGGAGGGCGACGAAGGTCCCTGGACCGATTTGATGAAGGCGATCACGACCGAGTGGGATATCCTCAATAGCGTGGCAGGCGCGGGCGATGCGGCGCTCCGCAGCGATGAGCAGGGGCGGCCCGAACGGTGAGCGCGTCACGCAAGACCGGGGGCGGCAACGCGCATGGCCATCAGGTGCGAAGGGTCAATCCAGCAGTTCGCGGCGCTGGGTCATCCGCATCTGGGCCGGCAGCGGAATGTAGCCGGCATCGTCGGGCAGCCGCTGACCGTCAAGGAATCCTTCTACGAGAAACGCTGCCCGTCGCATCGACCCGACTGGATGGCCACCGCCACCCTCGGGCACAAGGATGGCAAGAGCGTGCAATGCTGCTCCATCGTCGACCTGCCGTCGCTCTCAGGATCAAGCAGGAGATCGGCAGCGCCCAGACGCGCACCGCCAATGCCGGAGCCACTTGCACTTCCGCATGGCGGCGACCACCATCAACCGAAATCCCCTGATCACAACACTCATGGAACGGGTCGCGGGACGGAATGGGGGACGCTGCAGTGAGATGGCGTTGGCAACCGCAAAAGGATAGTGACCAATGACTGCTGAAAATGACAACGTAGTGCTCCTGGACGGAGGTATGGGCCAAGAGCTCAGGCGGCGCAGCAGCCGGCCCGCGTCACCGCTATGGTCCGCGCAGGTCATGCTGGATGAACCGCATCTGGTAACGGCCGCACACCGCGACTTCATTGATGCCGGTGCCCGGGTCATCACGATCAACACCTACAGCGCGACACCGCAGCGCCTTGCGCGCGACGGTAATCCCGAGATGCTGGAGCCGCTTCATGCTGCCGCGCTCAACGCCGCCCACAAGGCGCGCGAAGAAAGCGGCCAGGATGTGCGCATCGCGGGCTGTCTTCCCCCGTTGGTCGGAAGCTATCACCCGGAGGTCGTGCCGGATGACGCCACCTGTCTGCGTGACTACCGCCGCATGGTGGAACTTCAGGCAGCAGGGGTGGATCTGTTTCTCTGCGAAACGATGTCGCTCGCCCGGGAGGCCCGTGCAGCAACCATCGCGGCTGCGGAAAGCGGCCTCCCCGTGTGGGTCTCTTTCACGGTGAACGACAGCGATGGCACGCGCCTGCGCTCCGGCGAGACACTGGCAGAGGCGGCCCAGGAGGTCGTGAACGCCGGCGCTGAGCGGGTATTGGTCAATTGCTCGGTACCTGAGGCGGTAACCGCCGGAATGGATGAGCTTGCAAGGGTTGGCATGCCGTTTGGCGGCTACGCCAATGGCTTTACTTCCGTGGCCCCACTGCAACCGGGCGGTACGGTCGATTCGCTGGAGGCGCGCACCGATCTTGACCCCGCCGGTTACGCCGAGCACGCACTTCGGTGGACCAGGCAGGGAGCGACCGTAGTGGGTGGCTGCTGTGAGGTTGGCCCGGCTCACATTGCCGCTCTCGCCGAGAGACTGACCGCACAGGGATACCGTCTCGTGGCTTCCTGAATGCTTTTGGAACAGTGAAGGTCCTGGCTGCTCCTGTCGAAAGAGCTCAGGCCAGCGCCTTCAACGGCGGGTGCAGCCACGCGGGTGCATTCGAGATCACCTTCCGCACGCCGATTGAGGTGCTCAGCCCGATGATCAGCGGAGAGTCCCGCGGTCGTCCTGCGACGTATCTCCGCTGTGCGCACATGACTGCAGGTTTGATCGCCGGCGCTGGTCTCGTGTTTCCATCGGGCTTCAGCTCATTGGGATCCTGGATGGCCCCGACCTGGCTGGGGGGCGAAGGAGACCGTAGTCGATCCGAAGCAGCCGGAGAGGAGGCCTGCCCGGAAGTCTCCAAACCGCCTCCTTGCTGACGCCCGATCTACGTAATTAAGCGCTGCGAACTTCTGTTGTCCCAAGCCGCTCGCGTTGTGTTGGTGAAAAAGCAAGGCATCCACACGCGGACGGATCGTGGCCACGAAACGCGGACACTGAACCTTGCTCTACAGAACCTCCCCATCATCGCAACTCCAGCTTCTCTTCAGCACAATTTCCGCGACAACAAAGGAGGTTCCTGCATGAAGCCACGGATCAGCATGATCACCCTTGGCGTCCGGGATCTGGAGGAGTCGGTTCGCTTCTACGAGCAGGGTCTTGGTCTGCCGAGGATGAATTCACCCCCGGAGGTGGCGTTCTTTACGAGAGGTGGTCGCGGTCTTCTCTACTGCGCAGCCGCCGTGCTGGTTGTGGCCTGCTCGCCATCAGTGGATACGGAGGGCAGGGCCGCCGACTGGCTGGTCGACCTCGGCTCGGTGTATTGCAGTCCCCTTCCCGTGGTCAGTTTTTCGGCAAATCGGGACTGGATGCTTTTCTGGACCCGGTATTTTCATACCGATGCCGACACCGGCAGGCGCTCTCCGATCCTATCGCCGGCACTGCTGGAGGTTGATCGCCGGCGGCTGGTCTTGCCCGCGGGACCGGCCGACCGCGTTGAGGGCGCATCCTTCTCTCCCTCCAGCCTGTGCTGGGATGACGCCGGACAGGGCGTATTCGTGCGCAGCTCCGGCCAGCGAGGTGATGCGGAACGCCCCTGGTATCGGGCCGACATCGGACCCGACCCGGAACTGGTTCCAGTCTCCGCGCCGCCCGAGTCCTGCCGCCGTCCGCCCGAGGTCGAATGGCAATCGCACCGCGAGGCCGTCATCCCCGACGAAGTCCGTGGCGGACTGCAAGTCCTTCGTGACGGTTGCTGCGCGGTCGAACTGCGCCTTGCCGATGGTCGTCCGCTGGTCCGCCACGAGGCCCGCAGTTCGCTGTCCGATCAGGTTTCGGTCGGAAGCTACGCCTGGTCGGATTCCCGAGTGCGGCTGGCCTACACACTGCACGAGGAGACGAGCTGGCGCTTCGCCCGGCCAACCCGCAGCTTTGTCGTTGAGAAGACTGGACAGCCGGATCTGCTGGACGGCCAGGTCTACGCCTTTGCCTGGCGCGGCGATGACGAACTGATCGCCTGTGCCGACCGTCCGCGAGCGCAAGGCGGCGGCAGCAGTCTGAAAAGCTGGGGCTTTGACGCAGGCAATCGCTGACACGCAATGGTCAACAGAACGACGACGATTTGGAGTCCTGCCAGACTCCGGGGTT
>JAABTX010000110.1 GCA_011389655.1 Thioalkalivibrio sp. | reverse complement strand
TGCCGCCGCTTTGCCCTGCAGGAGGCTCGCCTCCTGCCGCGGAAGCACGCTCAAGCACGTGAAAGCGGAAGCAAGCTCCCGCACTCCATGGCACCAACCCGGCGCAAGGGACCGCCCCCGCGGGACAGATTTATAAATCTGTCCCCGGCCCTTCAAAACGCCACGAACAATACAGCAGCCTTGCCGCGCCGACCCCGCCTTGGGCACACTCCGTG
The DNA here is from genome assembly GCA_011389655.1 of Thioalkalivibrio sp. GTDB lineage: Bacteria > Pseudomonadota > Gammaproteobacteria > Ectothiorhodospirales > Ectothiorhodospiraceae > Thioalkalivibrio. Next base: position 6,701 of record JAABTX010000110.1, on the reverse strand, counting down.
CGTTCCCCACTACCGCGTGCCAACCTTGGCCAACTATTCCGAACGCTACCGGGCGCTATCCTTCGATGCGCGCATGGAGCTCGCGCTCTCCGCCGATCTCGATCCGGACTGGCGCCCGCTGCTGGTGCGCGACCAGCACGCGCAGGTGAAGGCCTACTTCTCCCGCCGCGTGGACCTGACCCCCGAGGAGATCGCCCTGCTCCTGGGCGACCCGAACCAGACGGTGCGGCTCAACTGCGCGAAGCGCAAGGACCTCACGCCGGAGCAGGTCGAGGCCTGCGTCCGCGACCCGGACCCGAACCTGCGCTACTTCGTCGCGCGCAACCCGCTGCTGACCGAGGAGCAGCGCCAGCGCCTGCTCGCGGACAGCGACGAACTGGTGCGCATCGCCGCCCGCAAGGGCCCGAAGGAACGCACCACCCGCTCCCGTCCCGGACAGGCGGAGATGCTTCGCTAACGGTCACTAAGCAAGGGTCCGGGGGACAGACTTATAAATCTGTCCCCACCGGGCAACGCGCCGTTGGCGCCGGCCAGTACACACGGAACCAATCGACGCACCGAGGCACTCAGATCCATCCATGACCACGACAAACGCCCGCAAACCCCGCCGCTGGCGGCGCTGGGTACTCGAGATCGCGCTGATCCTCGGCGTGGTGCTCCTGGTGCGCGCCTGGCTCGCGCGCGACCTCGCGCAGGGACCCGCGCCGGAGTTTCAGGCCCTGCTGCTGGACGGCAGCCCGGTCACCCTCACGGAGTTCGCGGATCGCCCGATGCTGCTGCACTTCTGGGCCACCTGGTGCCCGATCTGCCGCCTGGAAGAGGGCGAGATCATGCGCCTGAGCAACAGCCATCCGGTGCTGACCGTCGCGATGCAGTCCGGCAGCGCCGCCGAAGTGGACGCGCATCTGAGCGAGCGCGAACGTGAACTCGCCGTGGTCAACGACCCGGACGGTGCGCTCGCCCAGCGCTACGGCGTGCGCGCCGTCCCCAGCACCTTCATCATCGACCGGGATGGGCAGATCGTCTTTCGCAAGCAGGGATATGCGCCGCCGCTGGAACTGCGTTTCCGGCTTTGGCTGGCGCGGTGGTTGTAGCCCGATGGAGCGTCCGCACCGAGACCCGCCGTCAAAGCTCCCGCAGCACCCGAAAGCCGAGATTGGTGTCCATCTCGGTGAGGTGCCGGCGGCGGCGGGCGGCGCTGCGGCAGGCGACGGCCGGGTCGAACCACGAACCGCCCTTCACCACCACCCAGTCCTCGTCACCGCCGCGGGGATGGACACCATCCCGCGGTAGGTCCACGTGGCTGTCCCGCCAGGGCGAGCATGTGAACTCCTGCACGTTACCGTGCATGTCGTGCAGCCCCCAGAGGTTGGGCGGGAAGCTGCCGACATCGAGCGGGCGCGGCGTCGGGATGCACAGCGGGATGTACCACTTGCGTCGCTCGCGCCGCTCGTCATAGGGGAACAGCGAATTGAAGTGCACGTCCCGGCAGCCCACGGAATCACCGAAGGCAAAGGCCGTGCGCGTGCCGGCGCGCGCCGCGAACTCCCACTCGGCCTCGGTCGGCAGCCGGTAGCGCTGGCCGGTGACGTCGCGCAGCCACTCAAGGTAGGCCTCCACGTCCGATCGGCGAACGTTGAAGACCGGCTGCCGGTCACTCTTCGGCCACAGCGCCTCCGGCCGCGGCCTCCACCCGGTCGCCTGCTGAAAGGCGGCGAACTCGGCCCGGGTGACCGCGTGTCGCCCCAGCGCGAAGGGGCGCTCGATCAGTATGTAACGCCGCGGGGACTCGCTCTTCTCGTGCCCGAATTCGGAGGCATCCGAGCCCATCTCGAACTCTCCGGCCGGGATCACCTGCAACTCCGGCACTGGGACGTCTTCGCGGCTGCGGTCGCGGAACATCACGGGCACGCCTGCTGTGCGCGCCGCCTGCTGCTGCAGATCCAGCAGATCCGCCGTGTCGAGTCGCTGTAGTGCTGCCTGTGCCATATCTGCCTCGCTCTGACGTCATTCGTCCCCGCGCCGCTTCGACCAGCGTAATCGCGTGCAATTCAGTCGTGGCAGCGGTAGTCGTGGGAGCGGCTTCCAGCCGCGATGCAGCGCTGCTTCGCCCCCAGCACTTGACGTACCTGAAGCGCGTTCGCGAGCAGGCTCGCCCTGATGAAAAAGCAGACCGACTACCCGCCCAGGATCTCTTGCGCCCAGACACGGAATCTCCTACACGGGATCCGGTCGAGCACCGTACGAGACCAGCCCCCGGGCGACCCTCGCCCGCCCGCAGCCAGAGGATAAGAGCCTTCCTGGTCACCGGGAGAACGGCGATGACACGGCCATGACAATGCCGCCGCCCCGCGCGGTAGCCCTTAGGGCGCCGTTTTCAAGGCCGAAAAGGTGCTTCCAAGCACCAAAAACCCCGGTTATTCTCGGTCAAAACCTCGAAGATTCAACCGAATGGGTTGGTCCGACCCCTGCATCCTGCATCCATCTGCAAAGTCCGCTGCCGCCTCAATCAAGTCCAGGGTTTCGCGTGCGCCCTCTCACCGGAAAATATCATCCACACGCTCCGCCGTCAGAATGCGTGCCGACCAGTCCAGCAGGGTGTCGGCATCGGCTGCCTCGATCCGCGCGTGCACCTCCTCGCTGGGCGGCCCGAATTTCAGGGCAATCTGGCGCAATAGGATCGCAGCCTCGCCCTGCTGCCGACCCTTCTGAATCCCGATTCGCTCAACGCTCGTCACATATGGCATCTGTGCTTCCTCCTCGAAGGCAACCAGTTCTTCCCTGAACTCCCTATCCAGATCTTCCGGCAATCGCAGGATCCAGTCCAGCACCCGAAACCAGGCAAGGATCTGCTCGCGCGTGTAGTCCCGCGCGTAGAGGAACCGGATCAGACGGAGTTTCACCCGCTTGCGCGCTGGACCACCCCGGTGAGCCATCGCCTGCAGCTGCGCCAGCGCCACCAAGGCGAACGGGTTGCGGTCCGCCTCCAGGGCGGCGGTGCGGTCCCGCCAGTCGAGCAGCTTGACCGTCGGAAACCGGAAACGCAGCGAACAGCCCCAGCGACCGCGCTGATACCCATTGGGCCGAAAAGCGCCCTGCGCATCCGTCAGCACGGCGAGGCTCACCACGTCCCGGCGGTAACGGTCGAACAGGCGGTAGTGGTAAACGTACATGCGCTCGGCAAATCCGGGATCCGCCTGACCCTGGATCTCGATGTGGACCAGCACCCAGGTCTCCTTACCGTCGAGTGTGTACACCTCGGCGAGCTTGTCGGCGTAGCGCCGGCCGAGCTCCGCGTCGCGCACCACCTGCTGCAGCTCCTTGTCCCGGAAGCGGTAGCCGCGCCTCCAGTCGATTCCCGCGTGGGCTTCAGGAAAGAACAGCGCGAGAAATTCCGGAAGCGCTTGTTCCAGTGCTTCCTTCCACGGAGAGTCGAAGTCGTCGGGGTGTTCGTGGGTCATCGTGGCCATCCTTTGCCGAGGGAATCGGGAGCGCGTCCTGCGCTCGTCGTCTGCGAATCTTCGCAAGTGGCGGCGATCTTGTCACCAGCGGCAGTCGCACAACCCGGAAAGAGCGGACTGGCCTGCCCGCCACTGAAAAGCGCCTGGAGGCGCGTTTTCGGGGTCAAAAACGTGCGTTTAAGCGCGAATCACCCCGGTGATTCGCTGGCGAAATCGATGAGATTCGATAGCTTATCTTGGTCCGACCTCTGCATGCGCTCACCTCCGTCCGGTCTGGTTTGGAGAGTGGTGCTTCAGCCAGTCCGAGAGCGCGTCGTTCATGCGGGTTTGCCACCCTTTTCCGGTGGCCCTGAAAGCCGCCAGAACGTTCCGGTCGAGCCGAATCGAGACTTGCTCCTTATTCCCGCTACCCGCTGGTCGGCCCGCGCGTCGATGCGCAATCTCTTCCTCGAGCAGCGCAGTTGCGTCAGGGGCATCAGGGTCCGCTTCGGGCTCAACGCCTTCACGAATCTTGCGCCGCACATCGTCCCAGTCCGAACGACTCTCTCCGCGCTCGCGCGCCGCGCGCATCTCCTCACTCGACTTCACGATCAATTTCGAGCCACTCATGATACTTCTCCCGTTCGCGACGGTTGGCCGGGCGAAAGCTGATGATACGCAGCGTATCCCCCGGCAGATAAACCACGGTCAATACCGTCAAAACCTCGAACACATAGGCAAACGCCTGTCGGCGTCGCTCGCCGCTGCGCTCGCTATCGACCTCAAGCCGATAGGGGCTTTCCAGGACCAGGTCGGCGTCCAGGAAGTCAAGCCTGTGTTTCGACAAGTTCTGCTGCCGCTTTGCCTCATCCCAAGCATAGACCCGCTGCATGTCGATTAATGTATCGACATTAACCCTCGTGTCAAGGCAGACCCTCGGAGCGCCCCCGCCACCCGCGAAACCCTGCCCACCCCCCCATCACGCCCGTGAGCACCACCCGCCGTTGGTGGTGCGGCAAAGAACCGCGGATTCCATTCGGCACTCACCAACGGAGAGCCTCAAGCCGCGTTTTCGGGGCCGAAACCGCGCGTCTAAGCGCGAATCACCCCGTTATTTTCGGACGAAACCTCGCTGGTTCAATGGGTTGGCTTGGTCCGACCCCTGCGTGCGCTCCTTGCGCCAACGGTTTCCTTGCCATACGGCGCCAAGCACAAGACACTGGACTTCCAGCCGATTGAACCGGAAACACGATCATGCAGAGACAACTCACGGCAATCATCGAGAAGGAAGGCGATGGCTACGTCTCGCTTTGCCCGGAGCTGGATGTTGCCAGCCAGGGAGACAGTATCGAACATGCCCTCTCCAATCTCCGTGAAGCACTGGAGCTCTTTTTCGAGACCGCATCTCCCGGGGAGATTGGGACGCGCCTGCACGAAGAAGTCTTCGTGACGCGGGTGGAGGTGGCTGTTGGGTAGGCTGCGGCCGCTGTCAGGAAAACAGGTCTGCGCCATTCTCGGACGCCACGGGTTTGTCGAAGTTCGGCGCCGGGGCAGCCATGTAGTCATGCAGAAGCAGCTTCCCGAGACCACGATCACGGTACCGGTTCCGGATCACTCCGAACTCCGCATCGGCACCCTGCAATCGATCATCCGCCAGTCAAGCGTCCCGCGAGAAGCGTTCGAGCAAGGTTGAGCGGAGGGAACCGGTTCAGGACTCCAGGACGATGATTCAACCGCGGCAAGCAGGAGGGACCATCCCTGCTGCGCGATTGTCCTCACTGCGACCTCACCCACGCAACCAGGCGGGGGCCGGGGACCGCGTTTTCGGGACCAAAAACGTGCGTCTAAGCGGAATCACCCCGGTGCTTCGCGGTCGAAATCGATGCGATTCAATAACCTATCTTGATCCGACCCGTGCATCCGCTTGATCTTGCTCCGCATGAGGGCTATGGTTGACGTGTCAACCAAGGTGAGTCATGAGCAAGCAGACCGCGGTCCGACTACCGGACGAACTCAACGAACGCCTGATGACCCTGGCCAGAAGGACGGGGCGCACGGCATCGTATTACATCCGCGAGGCGATTGAAGAGCACATCGACGACCTCGAGGATATCTACCTCGCCGAGCAGACGCTGGAACGGCTGAAGCGCGGCGAAGAACATACCTACCCGCTCGACGAGGTGGAGCGCGAGCTTGGGCTGGCGGATTGAGCTGTCGGGCGACGCCCGCAAACAACTGCAGAAGCTGGGACGCCCTGAGGCGAAGCGCATCGTTCAATTCCTGCATCACCGCGTTGAGCCGCTGGACGACCCCCGTCAGCTTGGCAAGGCCCTGAAGGGTCCGTTCACGGAGCTTTGGCGCTACCGGGTGGGCGACTATCGCCTCATCTGCGAGCTGCGTGACGAGGTTCTCGTCGTGCTCGTCCTGCGGGTCGGGCACCGTAGCCGCGTCTATCGCAACTGAACGACCTGGGCTGCCCGGCTCAAGATACCCCCCCGCCGGCCGATAACACACTCGGAATAGCACCTGCCGACGACCCGCCCACGGGCACGCCCGGCCTCAGGTGCGGTAGATTGAGGGCCTGACCCAGACGGCCCGATCGGCAAGGGCACGGAACACCGAGTCACAGGGGCACAACCGAGTTGAGGGGCACCGGAAACCAGCAGGCAGTGCCGCACGCGCGCGACGCGGACGCCGACGTGCTGCCCAACTTCTGCGGCGACGAGACGCTGCTGCGCGTGCTGATCTTCGCGATCCTGTTCGCGCTGGTCGTCTGGCTGCTGCGCAGCCCCGGCCCGGAGCCGCTGATCGAGACCGGCCTGATCCTGCTGTTCGTCACCTGGGTCGCGATGAGCACCACCGGCCTGCTCTGCCTGCTCCAGCGTTGGCTGCGCCGGCAGCGCATCGCCTGGCAGGTAATCCTGCCGCCGCTCGCCGCGGTGCTGAACACCGCGCTGGTGCACCTCGGGGCCGAACACTTCGCGCTTGCCGATCCCGCGCACCGGCTGCCCATCGTCGGCGTCGCGATCCTGATGAGCCTGATCGCGATGCACTACCTCTACCTGATCGCGGCCTGGAAGGAGGAGACGCAGCACGTGGCCCACGCCCGCGAGCAGGCGCTGCGCGCCCGGGTGCGCCCGCACTTCCTCTTCAACAGCATGAACACCATCGCCGGGCTCTGCCGCAGCGACCCGGCGAAGGCCGAGCAGGTCACGCTGGACCTCGCCGACCTGTTCCGGGCCGCCTTCACCACCGGCCCGA
>JAABTX010000109.1 GCA_011389655.1 Thioalkalivibrio sp. | reverse complement strand
CGAACTGCCGGACAGACGCACCGTGGAGGTGGAGGCGTTCTGTTCGTGGTCGGCATGCAGGACCAGGATCAGGTCCAGCGCCCGGACGAAGATGGGGTCGGGTTCGTAGGTGGCGGTGGGGACACCGAACATCATCGCGAGGAAGTTGCCGGTGTAGGACAGCCGGTTCTTCGGATACATGAACGGCTGGCCGTTCGCGTACTTGTAGGACCACGCGGCGATCGTGGGCATCTTCGAGATCAGTCGGTGCGCCGCGATCTTGCGGTGCTCCGGGTTATGGACGTCGCTGGAGTCGTGGTAGAAGGCGGAGAGCGCGCCAACCACGCCGACCATGATCGCCATCGGGTGGGCGTCGTGCCGGAAGCCGTCGTAGAACCCCCGCACCGCCTCGTGCAGCATCGAGTGTTCCTTCATGATCTGCGAGAAGCCGTGCAGCTCGTCCGAAGACGGCAGTTCGCCGTTCAGCAGTAGATAGCACACCTCGAGATAGGTGCTGTGCTGTGCGAGCTGTTCGATCGGGTAGCCACGGTAGAGCAGAGTGCCCTTGTCACCGTCGATGAAGGTGAGGGCGCTGCTGCAGCTCGCCGTTGACAGGAATCCGGGATCGTAGGTGAAGTAGCCGAGTTCCTTGTACAGGGTCCGGATGTCGATGCAGTCGGGCCCATGGCTGCCCACGTTCACGGGCAGCTCGATGGACTTGCCTGTGCTGTTGTCGGTTAGCGTTACGGTCTTGGATGTCATAGGGCTCCTCGCGCCTCGTGCGTTCTGAAGTCCAACAGGGGTACCGCGTCTTGCGAGTGTAATCCGTTTTTTAGTGCACCGCACAAGAGTGCGTCATAGCTCCAGGCCGAGAAGTCCAGCCAACTCGCGGCTGGACATCACGTGACAATAGATCATGTTGATCACCTCCAGCTCGTGCCGGTGCAGTTCCATGGTGCCGGCCGCACAGCAGTCCTCGACCACCAGCACGTTGAAGCTCTCGTCCGCCAGGCTGCGTACGGTGGAGGAGATGCACTGGTCGGTGTAGATGCCGGCCACCACGACGTTGCGGATGCCCATGTTGTGCAGGGTCAGACGCAGATTGGTCCCGGTCAGCGCGCTGTCGGTGGTCTTCGTCATCACGATCTCGCCCGGGCGCGGTGCCACCTCCGGCATGATCTGCGATGCCTGCGAGTCGAGCGGCATCAGCAGGTTGTTCCACCCCGGCTTCTTCTGGCTGAGCGAGCGGTCGCGCCCGTCTTCCAGCAGACAGGCAATACGTGCGTGCAGCACATCCATTTGCTTGTCCCTGAAGGCATCCTGGAGCACGCGAAGACCGGGCAGGACCGTCTGCCGCATCCGCAGCTGAAAGGGTTCCCACAGCGCCCGCTGCGCCGGATCTTCAGGCAGGTCCAGGCCATAGTCCTGTACATCGATGCACAACAGCGCGGTCTGTGCCGGATCGAGATCGGGATCCTCGGGCTCGGGCGCGCCGGCGTAATAGAATGAGCGGTAATCCGTCTTCCAGTTCATGGCATCTCCCGCGTCGCGGTCCATCGAGCGTTCCTGCCTGCCGTGTGCCACGGGATGGTCCGGCCGGCAAGCGATCATTGCGATGCATGTCACTCCGGGATCGGTGGATCGGTCGCGAATCGAGGTGATCGTCCCCTTACCCTCACTCCTCTCCCGCAGGCGAAGACGAAGATCCCGGGCGCATGGCGCACGATCTTCAGGTGGATTGCACCAGTCGAGTCGGTGCCGGAAGATGATACGCGGTCACCCGCCAACCGGTACAGCGGCGCTTCCCGCCCGCGCCCGGAGGTGTCCGGCTTGCCGATCGACCGCGATAGCGTGGGAAGAGGGGAACGTGAGCTACGTCATTCGACACTGGCACGGCGAGCTGAGTCTGCCCATCGCGTTCTGGGTCAACTTCGTTGCGTTGAATCTGGTGCTGCTGGCACTGAGTCCGGGCGTGGAGCGCGTGCTCGTGTCGATGTCGCTGGATGAAGACCCACAGTTCATGGCCCGCATCGCGCTGCTGCACGTCGGTATTGTGTACGGCGTGGTCTACCCGTGGCAGATCGTCGGTGTCTGGCGCTCCGCCGGCCGCTGGGTTGTCCAGCAGCGCCGGCGTCTCTGGCCGGTCGCCAGCCGCGCGGTACTCGTGCTGAGCCTGGGCGTAACGGCGCTCACGGCCCTGAGCGGCGCCGCGATCTACCGGGACATCGTGGCCATTGCGCTCGGACCGGACCGCTACGCGGACTACACGCTCGAGCGCGTGGGCGACGGCTCGTTGATCCGTCTCCAGGGCCACCTCGGTTACCGGGTGGCGCGGGATCTGCGCAAGGCACTGGCATCGGAGCCCGAGATCCATGGCATCATCCTGGACAGCCCCGGTGGGTGGATCTCCTCCGGGCGAGGTGTCGCTCGGGTCATCGCTGAGCATCAGCTCAACACCTACTCCTTCGACGGGTGTCACTCCGCCTGTGCGACCGCCTTTATCTCCGGGCGCAACCGGTATCTTGCGGACGAGGCGCGGCTCGGGTTCCATCAGTATGCAGTCCCGTTCGGAGGTCTGGAGCCCCATTCGAACATGTGGCTGGAGCAGCAGCGGGATCTGCAGCACTTCCGGAGCCAGGGCGTGACGCCATCCTTCCTGCGCCGCCTCTTCCAGGCGGAGCATGGCGACGCGTGGTACCCCACGCAGCGGGAGTTGCTCGCGGCCCGCGTGATCTCCGGCGTGGTCCGCTCCGAGGAGGTGCTGTTCGGGACCATCCCCGTCACTGGGCAACCCTGAGCGACCAACGATCGCTGGCCGTTCTCTCCCGACGAAGACGGGAAAGGGCTGAAGGAAACACCTCCCCCGGATAACCGATTCAGCGCTTCGATGCCGGGACCGACGCGGACACAAGCTCCACCCGCAGCGGATCGCTCTCGCTCTCCCACACGCCGACCTCCTCGGTGCGTCCATCGGCATCCTGAACCAGGTAGCTTCGGTGACCATGGTGGCGCAATGTCCGGGCGATATTGTTCAGGCCGGCCGCATCGTCCGTGCTGACGACGGCCGTGCGGGTGCCCGGCAGCGTCCACATGCGGGCATGGCCACTTTGTGCAAGGTCATCGGGCGGCCGGGGCGCTCCGGCGCGGTCCAGCCAGCGGATGACATCCGACGTGCTGCCCATCACCAGCAGCGGGGTGTCCGGATCGAAGTCTTCGGCCCGCTCGGGCGCGAAGCCCAGTACCGCGCGGGCAAAGGGCTCCAGTCCATCCTGCGTCGCGATCAGACGGGTATCGGGGTCCAGGCTCACCGTGCGCAGGACGGGGGGTGGATCCGGCAGGCGCCGCAACACCTCGTGGTGCGGATCGGCGCTGAGCGCAACCGGTCTTTCCTGCAGCGCGACCCGGAAATCGGTGCGCCGATCGTCCAGCGTGACGACGTGCCGCTCCACGCCCGATTCGGTCTCGATCTCCAGCGGTACGCGCAGTGGCCACGGGGGCTCGTCCTGCGCCTGTTCCAGGCTCCCATTGACCCACCAGCGGCCCTGTTCCTCGCTTGCGGCGACGGAGTGCAGGGCGAGTTCGGGCAGGCGAGGGCGCTCGAGCCAGGGTTCGAAGAAGGCGTGCAGCTCCTCGTCCGCGGCATCGCTGAAGGCGCGAACGACGTCGTTCCAGCTCGCCACGCCGAACACGTGCCGTTCATTCAGCAGGCGCGCGCCGGATGCGAAGGCCTCGCTGCCGATGCGCTCCTCGAGCATGCGGAACAGCATCGCCCCGCGGTTGTAGCCGACAATGCGGTTGGCACCCTGGTTGCCGCCCTGAAAGGTCACCAGCGGGCGGTCGAGTTCCTCGGGGAGCCACGCGAGGTCCAGCAGCCAGCGGCGTCGCGTGTCCGCCGCGTCTCCGCGCTGCTCGTCGAGATGGTAGTCCGCCATATAGGTGGTCAGTCCTTCGGACCAGTTCCCGCTCTCGTAGTCGATGCGCACCCCGGTGCCCCACCAGTTGTGCATCAGCTCGTGAGCCAATGACGTGCGCGGGATGAAGGGCAGCGGGATCACCCGCTCGCCGAGCAGGGTGAAGCCGGCGAAGGCGAAGCCCACGGGCATTGGCGAGGCCGCGACGGTGAAGCTCTGATAGGGGTAGGGACCGGCGCGATCGACGAACAGCGGCAGGTAGTTGGCGGAGTGGTCGAGGTAGTTCTCGGCATGGGCCCGGTCGAGCTGTGCCGGGAACAGCGTGCGGACCCGGACCCCGTCGACGAGCCGCTCGCGTTCCTCCCAGGGGCCGGTGGCCACGGTGATGGCATCGGTGCCTGGGTGCTCGTAGACGGCGGCATAGCCGCGATCGTCATTGCGCGGGGAGGCGGACAGCGACCCCGTGGCAACGAAGCGCTGACCCGGTGGAGTTCGGCCCTCGAGCCGCAACGCGAAGGCCTCCTGTTCGAAGCGGGGGTACCAACCGGGACCCTCGGGCAGGAAGCCACCCTCGGGGGTCAGGAAGAGGCGGCTGCGTTGCGGATCTGCGTCGGGGAGTCTGCCGCCCCAGCTTAGCCGGATCTCACCGGCCGCTGCTGCGGGCACGTCGAGCCGGTACTGACCTGGCTCGACCGAAATGGCCTCGAGGGGCCTGCCGGCGGCCTCGACTGCCCTGAGGTCAAGATCGTCGAGGAGCGTGAACGAATGGGAACCAGCCGTCAGCGGCAGTCGCAGCTCGCCCTGCAGCGTTCCGGTGGCGGGATCCAGGTCGAGGCTCATCTTCCAGAGAGGATCGGCCACCGCGGGAAGGGGAAGGAGCAGCAGGACGCCGAGCGCGATCCGCGGGAGCAGTGTCTCGGGATACCGGTCCCTGATCACGGGTTCAGTCCCCCATCGCAGGGAAACGGGCGAGCAGTTCCATCTCTTCGCCGTCCCGCAAGACCGTGAGAGGCATCACGTTGCCGGGCTGCTGGCGGCGAACGACGGCCTGGAGATCGCCCGGCACCTGGGTCTCGCTCCCGGACGCGCTGGTGATGACGTCGTCGGCCTCCAGGCCGGTCGCGGCCGCGACCGAATCCTCCATCACGGACCGGACCCGCACGCCCGCAGGATCGTCCTCGATGCGCACGCCGAGCAGCAGTGGACGGGGCGGCTCGTGACGGTCACCGTCCGCAAGCGCGAAGAACGCATCAGCCATGCCCGAAGGAGGCGCCTCCGTACACGCGGGGTCAGCCTGCCATGGAAGCAGGACTCGCGCGTCGGTGATTCCGAGATCACGCAACTGATGCGGGACGCCATGGCTGTATTCGAGGTGCCCAGAGCCCATCACTCCCACGGCGAGTCGATCATCGGCGACCGCTGCAACGAGCCCGGCAGCCATTGCCCGGTCCCAGATCAACTGCCCGGATACGAAGCGTTCGAATCCGTCCCCTTCGTCCGCACCGGTTGGATGCTCGGCGAACACGGCGCCCAGATAATCACGATAGCCCTCGCTCGCCGGCGTGGGTGGCGTGATGTGGTACCGCGCCTCTGGTGGGACCGTCTCCCAGCCCTCGCGCATGATGCGGGCGATCAGCGGCTGTTCAAGGTTGATCGCCAGCAGCGGGATGCGGTGCATCCGCGCAAAGTGCAGGATCGGCAGGTAGAGCCGGACATCAAAGCCCCACGCCTGTCCCCAGTTGCTCTGTTCCACGAAGGCGCTCTCGTCCAGCTCGCCTGCAACCCAGGCGTCGAGGGCCGGCTGTGCCGAGCGCGGGAGCATTTCGAGCCCGATGACCATGTCGGGGCGGTATGCATGCAGCGCGGCGAGCGTGTGGAGCTGCCAGCGGTGGTGCTCCATGCGGTCGTGGCGCTCGCCGAGCAGTACCACCTCGGCCTCGGCGAGATCCTGGAACAGTTGATCGGGCGAGAGTTGCTGACCGGTGCTGTCGCGCCATTCTCCCGGCGAGATGCACTCGGCACCGGCGGTACCCGACAGCAGGGCGGCTAGAAGCAGGGATGCAGGGAGGACGCAGGATCGCCGGCAACAAAGACCTTTCATCGTTGGCTCCGGAAGGCGGGCAATGCGCTTGGGATTCCCGTGTGCCAGGGAAAGTTCATCGGACTCCTGCAGGGGTCCCGGAGTCCGTGGTGCGCTCCCGGTTCGTTCGCTCCGGGCCGGTCCGCTCTCAGGGCCGGTGTTGCCGCCGGAGCCTCATGGCTCCCGCCAGCGAAGGCCTCGGGCGGCCGGGGGTCAGGAGGAGGGCGTCTGCATGGCCTTGTAGATCAGAAAGATCAGGAGCCCGATGATGACCAGAACGGAGGCGCCCAGTGCGGCGCCGGTGAGCCAGACGATCACGTTTCCGTATTCCATCCAAATCCCTCCCCTTGTCGGTTTTTTTGTCCACAAGAGCATAGGGCGGGTCATTCCCAAAGCGCAAGGATTTTGGGTCCGGCCGTTCTTGCGTCCGTTCAGCTCTCGGGGTCGACGCCGAGCTTCCGTGAGCGCCCGACGGTAAGGCTGGTGATGGCCAGGAAGACCTCGCGCAGGAAGGAGACCAGCGTCCCGATCAGGAAGAACATTGCTGCGATGAACAGGCCGCCGATCAGGATCGCGTGACTGGCTCCGAGCAAGGCCTCCACGAACATCGTGACGATCAGGACGCAGACCAGCAGCGCAGTGGCGATTCCCAGCGTGATCCCGACGTAGACGAGCCGCGCTCGGCGATCGAGTATGCAGAGTTCGCGCAGGGCACGCTCCCGGACCCCGCCATCGGCATCGCGGAGCACTTCCTCGAGATGGCGGCTGCGATCCACCACCCGCGAGAGCCGCGAGACGAAGGCGTTGATGAACCCCGCGATGCCGACCAAAAGGAAGACGGGCGCGACGGACAACTGGATGGCCTGGGAGATGTCCATGATCGAGGGGAGGGTCTGCATGCGCAATGGCCTGTTACCGGGGAGGAGCAGGGCGGGGTCGTACCTTGCGTAGCATCCCTGCGCACGTACCGAGTTTCAATCGCTTGAATTCCTTTTGACACCCCTTGATAAGCCGGTACAATACGCGCTCCGAACGCGACAGGCGCGTAGCTCAGCTGGTTAGAGCACCACCTTGACATGGTGGGGGTCGTTGGTTCGAGTCCAATCGCGCCTACCAAATAAAGATGAAAAAACAGCCGCTTGGCGCAAAACGCAGGCGGCTGTTTTCTTTTCTGGGCACAGCATGGTGTGCCGTGCAGCCCGAGTGCTCTGCGGGGATCATCAGAAGGTGAGCAACGGCCCGGATGGCGCCGGGTTCATTCCCGGGGAGCGGAACCACGCGAAGGTGCGTGGCGAGCACCGCAGACACGGATATCGGTGTCCTGTCCCGGGAAACGAAAGCTCGGAAACCGGACTCGCGCAGCCCGACAAAGCGGTTTATGCTTCCCTCGCTTGAC
>JAABTX010000108.1 GCA_011389655.1 Thioalkalivibrio sp. | reverse complement strand
GATTGAAGATCAGGGTGAACACCCGGAACAGCGAGTACACCCCCACCTTCGTCAGGAGACCCGCGAACAGCGCCGAGACCGCGACCTTCGGCGTGTGATACGAGGCGGGCAGCCAGAAGAAGAACGGGAAGGCGGCCGCCTTGATGCCGAAGGCGACCATGAACAGCATCGCGATCACGGTCACCAGCCCGGTATCCTCGACCTCGCCGAGCTTCACCGCGAGATCGGCCATGTTCAGCGTTCCGGTGAGGCCGTAGAGCAGGCCGATCGCGGTCAGGAACAGCGCCGAGGACAGCAGGTTCAGGGTCACGTACTTGATCGCGCCCTCCATCTGCGCGCGCTCGCCACCCAGGATCAGCAGCGCAAACGAGGCGACCAGCATCACCTCGAACCACACGTACAGGTTGAAGATGTCGCCGGTCAGGAAGGCGCCGTTGACGCCGGCCAGCAACAGGTGGAAGAGCGGGTAGTAGCCAAAGCGCTCGTGCCGGATCCCGATCCCCGCGAGCGAGTACAGCGCGGTGGCAAGACCGATGATCCCGGTGAGCACGACCATGATCGCGGCCAGCATGTCGGAGACCAGCACGATCCCGAAGGGCGCGGGCCAGGCACCCATCTCCATCACCAGGTGCCCATGTTCCCAGGTGTCGAGCAGCAGCTGCACCGAGAGCAGCAGCAGCAGCGCCGAGCCGGCCACACCCAGGAAACGCTGCGTCGCGTGTGACCGCCAGAACGCCAGCGACAGCGCACCGAGCAGCAGCGGCAGGACGACCGGCAGGCCGACAATCAGGCTCGGCGCCAGCGTCATGTATCGGTGTCCTTCATCTTGTCCATGTCATCCGCGCCCACCACCTCGTAGGCGCGGTGGATCAGCACCACCGCGAAGGCGAGCACGCCGAAACCGATCACGATCGCGGTGAGGATCAGCGCCTGCGCGAGGGGGTCGGCGCTGGGGCCGGGTGGCAGCACGTCGCCGACGTTGATCAGCGGCGGGGCGCCGCGGGTCAGACCGGCCGCGGTAAAGATCAGC
The DNA here is from genome assembly GCA_011389655.1 of Thioalkalivibrio sp. Classification (GTDB taxonomy): domain Bacteria; phylum Pseudomonadota; class Gammaproteobacteria; order Ectothiorhodospirales; family Ectothiorhodospiraceae; genus Thioalkalivibrio. The sequence goes on along the minus strand of JAABTX010000108.1, from coordinate 6,345 downwards.
AGGTTCGCCGCATTGGAGAGCAGCACCAGGCCGATCACGAGCTTCACGATCGAGCGGCGCAGCATCATGTAGATCGCGGCCGCGTACAGCCCGCCGATCACGAAGGCCATCGCGATCTCCATCTCAGTCCTCCGCCTCGGCCAGCGTCAGCATGATCGTCAGCACCGCCCCGATCACCACGAGGTAGACCCCGACATCGAAGAGCAGAACCGTACTGAGCTTTATCTTGCCGATGCCCGGCATGGCCAGCTCCCACCACTGCGCGGTGAAGAAGGCCTGCCCGCGGAAGATTCCCGGCACGCCGCTGAGCACCGCGAGGGTCATCCCGCCGCCGAGCAGGCTCCGCGGGTCGATCCCCAGCACCCGGCGGGCCGCGGCGATGTCCATCGAGAACAGATACAGGACGATCGCCGCCCCGGCGACCAGCCCGGCGATGAAACCCCCGCCGGGCTCGTTGTGACCGCGGAACAGCAGGAACAGGGAGAAGAGCAGCAGCAGCGGCAGCAGGAAATGCCCGGCGGTGCGCAGGATCAGCGAGTGCATGTTCATTTGCGGTCCTCGGCCCGGAAGCGGATCATCGCGTACACCCCGACCGCGGCGAGCGCCAGCACGAAGATCTCGCCGAGGGTGTCCAGCGCCCGGAAATCCACCAGGATCACGTTCACCACGTTCCGGCCGTGACCGGACGGGACCGCCTCCTCGATGAAGTACCGCGCGATCGAGGGGATCTCCTGGGCGTTGTGGGTGCTGAGCAGCAGCAGCATGACCATGCCGCCCCCGGCCAGCGCCACCAGGGCGTCCCTGAACTTGATCAGCCGCGGCGACAGCCCGAGGAATCCGGGCAGGCGGAACAGCACCAGCACCAGCAGGATCACGGTCAGGGTCTCCACCAGGATCTGGGTGATGCCGACGTCCGCCGCGCTGAACATCACGTAGGTCAACGCCACCGTGAAGCCGAAGGACCCGAGCGCGGCCACGGCTCCGAGGCGCGACCGGCTCAACACCGCGAACAGCGCCGACGCCCCCATCACGGCGACGATGACCAGCTCATAGAAGCGCAGGTCCTGCAGCCGGAGCGGTCCCGCCGACACATCGTAGATCTGCGCGGTCACCCCGACCATGGCGGCGGTGGCCAGCACGATGAACATGATGTAGTAGCGCAGATAGCCACTCTGCAGCAGCCGCGTCTGCCAGTCGGAAATGCGGACGATGCCATCCATCATGCGCTCGTAGCCGCGCTCCGGCCCGAACCGCGCCGCGATGTCCACCCAGGCCAGCAGCGCCCGCACGCGGTCCCAGCGGCTGTAGAGCAGCAGACCGGCCACCAGCGCCAGCGCGCTGATCGCCAGCGGCCAGTTCAGCCCGTGCCACAGCGACAGGTAGGCGTCCACCGGCACCCCCCCGTTCACCGCCCGCGCAGCCGCCGCGAGAATGCCCACATCCGCCAGGCCCGGCCCCAGCCCGAAGACGAGGCCGAGGCTGGCCATCACCATCGGACCGGCGATCAGCGCGGGCGGCGCCTCGTGCGGACTCTTCGGCGTCTCGACCCGCGGACCGAACCAGGGCCGAATGCCGACGATCGCCGCCACCGCGACACCAAGGATGGCGGAGACGCTCGCGAGCAGGGTCAGCACCGGAACCAGGCCCGGCGCTTCGAGCACCGATTCCAGCATCCCCTCCTTGGCCACGAAGCCCAGCATGGGCACCACGCCGGCGAGGGAGAGCGCGGCCAGCATCGCGACGGTCGACGTGATCGGCAGCGCCCCGCGCAGCCCCCCGGTCTGCAGGAAATCCTTCGCCCCCGCCTCGTGATCGAGGATCCCCGCGATCAGGAACAGCGCCCCCTTGTACAGCGAGTGCGCGAGCAGGAAGGTCATTGCCGCGAGCAGCGCGGTCTCGGTGCCGATCCCGATCAGCATGGTCAGCGTGCCCAGCGCCATCACGGTGGAATACGCGAGCACGCTCTTGATGCCCGTGCTGCGGAAGGAAAGAAACACCCCGAGGAACATCGTCACCGCCCCGACCAGCGCGAGCACCGTGAACCAGACCTCGGTGCCGCCGAGCGCGGGATTCAGCCGGGCCAGCAGGTACACACCGGCCTTCACCATGGTCGCGGAGTGCAGATAGGCCGAGACCGGCGTCGGCGCCGCCATCGCGTTCGGCAGCCAGAAATGGAACGGGACCTGCGCCGACTTGGTGAAGGCGCCGAGCAGGATCAGGATCAGCATCGGCAGGTACCATGCGTGCTCGCGCACCGCATCGCCGGAGTTCAGGATCTCCGAAAGCTCGTAGCTGCCCCCGGCGGTGGCCAGCATCACGATGCCCGCGAGCAGCGCCAGCCCGCCACCCACGGTGACGATCAGACCCTGCAGCGCCGCCTTGCGGGCCTTCAGGTCCTCATGGTTGTACCCGATCAGCAGATAGGAGGTGACGCTGGTCAGCTCCCAGAAGACGAACATCGCGATCAGGTTGTCGGCGAGCACCAGGCCCAGCATGGAGCCCATGAACGAGAGCATGACCACATAGAAGCGGCCGAGGTCGCGCTCGCCCTCCAGATATCTCCCGGCGTAGCTGATGATGAAGAAGCCGATCCCCGAGATCAGCAGCGCGAACAGCAGGGACAGACCGTCCACCAGGAAGGAGAGCTGGATATCCAGCCCCGGCATCCAGGGGGTGACGATCACCACCGTCTCGCCGGCGTTGATCGCCGGCAGGAAGCTCGCGAAATAGACGAACAGTGCGGCCGGAAGCAGCGCCAGGACCCAACCGCTGTGACGGCCCGCCAACCGATGGACCCACGGCGAGAAGGCCGCGAGCACGAAGGTCGATAGAATCGCGTAGAGCATCCGTCGCGTCTTCCCTGGTCATGGCATCGCCCGAAGCGGGCGATGGGCGGACGGCCGCGGCGTCTGAGCGTGCCTGGACGAAAAACGGCTGCCGGACGGCCGGGGCGAAATTAGCGGGATGCCTCCCGGCGCGCAAGTACCCCCGCTTCCGGACGGCTGCCCCGATTCACCATTCGCTGCTGCGCCGACGGCGCGGCAGGCGGGTCAGCAGGATGCCGAGAATCAGCGAACCCACGGTCACCAGCGCGCCGGTCATGAACCACTTGCGCTGACTGTCCGCCCGCATCACCTCAACCTGGCGACGGTAGTCCTCGGCAGCGTTCTGCGCCTCCAGCAGGGAGGAACGCAGCTGCGCGTTCTGCGCCCGGATCTCCTGCGGCCTGGCCGCGACCTCGCGCAGGTCCTCGAGCTCCGACTCGAGATCGGTGACCTGCCGCTGCAGATTCTCCCGCTCGCTCTCCAGCGCGCGGCGGGTGTCCAGCAGTTCGGCAATGCGGCCCGCCTGGTCGTCGGAGCCGGAGCGGATCTCGTCGAGTTCGGCCTGCACGGCGGCCAGCCGCTCCCGGGAGTGCGGCTCCGCCTGCAGGTAGCGGGTCAGGATCCAGGCCTCGGTGCCATTGCCGAAGCGCACCAGCGAATGCCCGTCCGCGTCCTGCTCCAGGACGGTGACACGCTCGCCGCTGCGGGCATTGCGCACGATCCGGTGCTGCAGGGTCTTGCCGCTGCGCGCCCCGACCTCGAGGTCTTCGCTGATGTACCGGGTCACGTTCTGCGCGCCCGCCTGGGCGGCGAACACCAGCAGCAGACCTGCGAACAGAGCGACGACCACGAATCTCACACCCATACTGCCGTTCTCCCAGCTTGCGCACCCGCCCGGCCGACTGACCGGGTCAACAGAAAGACTGATCAAGGCAAGACGTCGCCGCGCACGAGGGGCGCCAACCCCTGCCGGCGGGACAAATCCAGGTCTCGTGGATCGCCACGCACGGCCCGCTGCGCTCCCGACCACGGACTGCGCGACTCGCGGTGACGGCCTGAACCAGCATGTGCGGGCAAGTTTACCAGCCCTCGCGCCGAAACGGTGCCCCTAAACGCTCTCTCCCTGCCGGCGCCAGCGGCGCACGGCCTCGGGCACGAAGATCACCACGTCGAACAGCGCAGGGAGCCACCGCCGCAGGTTGGTCGCGACCCTCGCGAGCCACTGCAGCAGCCCCGCCAGCACGGCGAGCAGGAACCAGGCGATGCCGCCGACCAGGACGCGGGACGTGGCCAGCAGGCCCAGCAGCCACAGCGGCGCGAGCGCCACCGCCAGCGGCAGGACCGCCCCCAGCAGGCCGCCCAGCAGCTGGGCCACCCAGTCGATCTCCGGCAACGGCGGCACGGCGGCGTCGTCGGCCAGCACCCCGAGCAGATCCGCCCGATAGATGAACCAGTCGCGCAGGTAGCCGTTCAGCGCGGACACGATGACCACCGCGACGAGCATCGCCCCGGCGACGGCGGCGAGCACGCCGCGCGAAACGGGGCCCAGTCGGGCCAGTGGCGTGATGCCGGTGCCGCCGATCGCGCGGGTCTCGACCAGGACCCACCCCGCGACGGCCGACGCGCCCAGCAAGGTCCAGATCGCCAGCAGCGGCACCGGCGCATCGCCGGCCGCCGGGAACAGCAGCCCGAACGGCTGCGCAAAGATCTCCTGATACAGGTAGACCGCCAGTCCCGCGAGGGCGAGCCCCGCCGCATTCAGCAGCCACTGCCCTCCCGAGTGCGCGTACACCGGCATGCGCAGCGACCGCTGCGTGCGGTTCTGCTCGAAGCGCTTCAGCCGGGTGTCCAGCGAGTCGGCCTGCCCGTGCAATGCCGCGAATCGATCCTGCAATGCCGCGAGCCGGGCCACCAGCTCCTGCAGCGGTTGCTGGAGCCGGCGCCGCGCCGCCAGCAGGGAACCCGCCTGCTGACGGTGCTCCTCCAGGGCCATCCGGGCGATGCGCAGCACGGTCTCCTGCATGTCGCGCGCCAGCCGCTGGCCCTGTGGCTGGTCGCCCGCGGGCATGCGGGCCAGCGTCTCCACCCGGTGGACCCAGGCCGGTTCCCCGGTCAGCCCGGCCTCTTCCCGGGCGTACACGCGCTGCAGGTCCCGCAGCACCGCATGCGTCTGCTGGCGCAGGGCCGGCAGCTGCTGCAGGTCCTGACCGATCAGGTCCGCGTAGTTGCGCTCGAGCGCATCGACCGCGTCGGCGAGGCGCTCCGATTCCAGGCGGACCAGGTGCAGACTCTGCCAGCGGCCGACGGCGTCCCTGAGATGCATCGTCTGCGTGCGCAATCCGCAGATGACCCGCGCGAGCAGTGTCGCGGTCGCGACCAGGAAGCGGCGCAACGGATGCCGCGCGAGGTCGAGCAGCACGATCGCGGCAATGATCGCACCGGCCCAGATCAGGATCGTCAGGTTCACCTCGGCCTTCCCCCTTGCGGACGTGATCCGGAAGTATCGCCGATCGGCTCATCGAGGTCAGCCGGTTGGCGGCGGCCGATGCGCCCCGCCAGGGGGGGGCACTGGGCAAGGCCATCCCGGCCTTCCAGGTGCTCACGGCCCGGCCCATGCGATCGGCGGCTGCTCCCGGAAATGCCGGTGAATCCGCGTTTCCCCGGCCCGCGCCCGGCCGTAGGCCGCTGGCGCGCGCACGGGGCCGTTGCTTTTGCCGGCCTGTTTCGGTCCAATACCCGGCTTTCGCCGGAATCGCCTGATGCCTAAAGACCAATACGACCGCGACGAGCTGCTGGCCTGCGGCTACGGGAACATGTTCGGCCCGGGCAACGCCCAGCTGCCGGTCCCCAACATGCTGATGATGGACCGGGTGCTGAGGATCAACAGCGACGGGGGCCGCTTCGGCAAGGGCGAGATGGTCGCCGAACTCGACATCCACCCGGACCTCTGGTTCTTCGCCTGCCACTTCCCCGGCGACCCGGTGATGCCCGGCTGCCTCGGGCTGGACGCGATGTGGCAGCTGGTCGGCTTCTACCTGGCCTGGCTCGGCAATCCGGGCCGCGGACGGGCACTCGGCGTCGGCGAAGTGAAGTTCACGGGCCAGGTGTTACCCACTGCGAAGAAGGTCACGTATCACGTTGAAATAAAACGCGTGATCACCCGAAAACTGGTGCTCGGCATCGCCGACGGCTCAGTGCGCGTCGACGACCGCGAGATCTACGTCGCGAAGGACCTGCGCGTAGGCCTGTTCACCTCGACCGAAAATTTCTGACCCCCCGCAGGAGCGCCCCGTAGGAACGCCCCGTAGGAGCGGCTTCCAGCCGCGATCCCCCAGCCGACGCCCACATCGCGGCCAGAGGCCGCTCCCACAACACCCCCAACCCCACACCCCCAACCCCGACCAAACCCACCGCCCTTCACGTCTTCGGCAACGTCACCCCGCTCTGCCCCTGGTACTTGCCGCCCCGGTCCCGGTACGACGTCTCGCAGACCTCGTCCGACTCCAGGAACAGCATCTGC
>JAABTX010000107.1 GCA_011389655.1 Thioalkalivibrio sp. | reverse complement strand
GCCAGTTCAAGCGGGAACCCGCGGACCGCGGACCGCTGGTCACCGCGACCGGCCTGAAGGAAATCCACACGATGATCCGCGCCGATTACCGCGCGCCCCGCATGGTGACGGATGTCGACTCCGACCTGATGCCGGGCGCGTTTTTTGCCGAAGACAGCGATGATCCGTCGGTCATTCCCTCGATCTTCGGCGTTGGCGTGCCGGGCGGTGGTCATGAAGCCCGTCCGGAGCTCAACG
>JAABTX010000106.1 GCA_011389655.1 Thioalkalivibrio sp. | reverse complement strand
ACGCCGATGCCTCGGAGCCGCGCGAGATCCGGCGCCTGTCGCCGAGGAAGCTTCAGCGTGTGCACGCCGTGTGGGATTCGGCCGTGCGCGGGATCGACGGTCGTGAGCCGGAGTACGACGCAGAAGGAAACGAGGTCCTGCCGAGTGCCACGGTGGCCTGGATGAAGAACGTGGGCGCCGGCGGCTGCTGTCTGTTACTGCAGTCTCCGGCCGACACGATCTACAGTGGCAACCTGATCGCCATTCGGATTGCCGAGGACGAGCGCATCAGCTGGCAGCTCGGGGTCATCCGCTGGCTGCGCTACGACGACCCCGACACCGCGACGATCGGGGTCCAGTATCTGACCCAGGCCTGCGTGCCCGTCGATATCCGCAGCACCGCGTCCGTGGAGGGCGTTGCCGGTGGAATCCAACCGGGATTGTTCTTCCACAAGCGGGGTGAGACGGGTGCCGGTTGCCTGCTGTTCGCCGCGGGCACCCTGCCCGCGGGCGTGCGGGTGACCTTCAGGATCGGAGGCATGGGACACAACGTGATGCTGAAGACGGTGCACCCGGAGAGCCACGTCTACAGCCGGGCGGAATTCAGCATGCAGGAGAGCGCGTCCGGCCGGGATCAGCCCGCGGTCATGTGAAGCCGCAGCCCCCGGAAGCGGCTTCTTGCGGGGCACGGCGAGCTGGCCGTGTCTCCACTGCGCTGTACCGTTCTCCCCCGATGTCATTTCCTGCGGCGGTTTGGTGTGCAGCGTACCCGCGCCGGTCGCTGATACGAACCCGGCGATGGCCCCCGGATCTACCGCCCGGCCGGCTAGTTCCGCCAGCAGCCGTCCGGACCGTTGGTAACCTCGCCGGCCGCGTACGTCAGCGTGAGGGACGGGCACTTTGCGTCCGTGAGTCCGCCATCGGCCCGTTTCGTGGCGGTCAACGCGAAACGGGTCGCGGTCGCGGACCCTTCGTCAATCTCGAGGTTATAGCGACCCTCTGGGCTTGTGGGGCCCACCCCGACCAGATCCCCGATGTCATTCGTGTAACTCGGATTGTTGGCCCGCCACCGCTCCTGCGCCATGCGAAGGTCCATCAGCGCCGTGGTGCCGTCGGATCGCTGGGCCTTGATCACGTGGTTCTGGTAGGCCGGGATCGCGATCGAGGCAAGGATGCCGATGACGACCACGACGATCATCAGTTCGATCAGCGTGAATCCGCCATGCCTGCAGGAGGGCTGTCTCATGGTTTCTGCTCCCGTTGGGTCTGTCTGCCTAGTAATATACCAACCGCTATATCATTTATTGGCCGTAAGGGTGTATTTTTTTGCCCTGAGTGGGCTGGAAGGTCATTTTCTGCCGCTGAGTGGTCGGTCCGGGGCCTCTGGCAGGCGGAAGTGGGTCTATAATGTATATAACAGAAAGTATCAGACAGATATATTGTAAGATGTAAAATGTGTCCAGGCTCCGGGAGTTGCCTTCATGCGTCGACAGTCCTCCGGCTTCACCCTCGTCGAACTGATCATCACGATCTCGGTGATGGCCATTCTGGCCGGGATCGCTGCGCCTTCCTTCCTTCAGTCCATCGACAACCGCCGTCTGTCCGGGGCCGCGGAGGCGGTGAAGAACGGAATGCACGTAGGCAGGAGCCAGGCCTTCCAGCGCAGCATCGAGACCTGTCTGAGGATCGACGGAGCGGCCGATAGCCAGTGGATCGTCGTTGAAGCCGGCGGTTGTGCGTCCAACGCCTGTGCGAACGGGACGGACGACTGCCTGATGCAGACCAGGTCCTCGGAGTTTCCCGGGGTCGCGACCGGGACCGACTTCAGCGAGGCGCGCTTCGATCCGGTTCGAGGCACGGTGCAGAACTTTCTGGATGACAACGCGGCGCTGGGCACCGTCGAGCTGACGTCATCGCGCGGCAGCCGGCTCGACGTCCAACTCAACCTGATGGGCCGGGCGCGCATCTGCGCCCCGAGTGACGCGCAGGGTGTCGGCAGCCTCGGGTACGGGGCCTGTTGACTGGGAGGCAAGCCATGCGGACACGAATGATGTTTCAGCGACAAGGAGCGGCAGGCATGCGATCCCGCAGACGGTCCAGTGGCCTGACGCTCGTCGAGCTGATGATCGGAATCCTGGTCGGAATGATCCTGATGTCAGCGGTGATCAGCGTCTATGTCGCGTCGATACGCTCGAACACCGCTGTGCTGACGATGGCGCAGCTGAACCACGAGGTGCGCTCCGTCGCCGAGGTCGTTGCGAATGATATTCGCCGTGCCGGGTTCGATAACGTCACCAGTACCCGGACACTGGCGGACCTCCAGAATGACTACGATCGGATCGCGGTCTCCAGCACGGGCGACTGCGTGCGCTTCGGTTACAACCGGTCGGTGGCGGCACTGGAGAGCTTTGGTTTCCGCTGGGTGGAAGGCGCAGATGGCATCGGTGTGGTCGAGATGAAGGTTGCCGCCGACGACACCAGCTGTGACAGCTGGGGATCCAGCAATTCCGCGGCGCTCACCGACGAACGCCGGGTGGATATCACCGAATTCCGGTTGTCGACCTCTGATCCCAGCCTCGTCCCGCAGGACGGGCAAGGGTCGAGGTGTTTCAACCTGGCGCTGCGAGGGGCGGGTGAAGAGATTCCGGAGCTGGACCAGTGGTCCTGGGTGGCAGACGACCCCGGCGCGGCGGCATTTCCCTGCGACCGCGCGGACCTGGGGACATCCGGCGCCTCCCCGGAGCCCGTGGCAAAGACCCAGCACGGTGATCTGCTCGTGGAGCACCGGCAGTTGTTCCTGACGGTTACGGGCCAGGCCACCAACCCCGCGGGCCAGGCCGGTACCGGGCAGCCGCTCGAGACCACGATCACGACGGAGATCCGGATTCCCAACAATCGTCGCCTGCTCGCGACCGTCTCGCCCTGAATCGAGCCCGCGCGCACCGGAGGCACTGATATGAATATCTCGGTCCATCGCTCTTATCGGAGACCCTGCCACCAGCGAGGCGCGGCGACGCTGATCGTCACCGTGGTCCTGCTGTTTCTGATCACGACCGTGAGCGTCATCACCGCCCAGACCGTGGTGGTTGAAAACCAGGTCACCGCGAATCAGCAGCGGGAGATGCAGGCATTCAATGCCGCCCAGGCAGGTCTCGATTATTTCATGCTCCTGCTGGGTCTCGAGGAGATCGACCCCGAGACGGGCCAGTGGTCTACCGATCCCGCGGACCCCTTGGCCATGAGATTCATCGATGACCTGAAGGTGGCCTATGCGGATGATTCCTGCGATCCCGGCCAGGTGGCCCAGTTCTCACTGGTACCGGTCGCGGTGGCCGACATGCCGGGCTTCTATGACGTCACCGCCTCGGGCTTCAGTGCCGACTGCCTGGCCCGTCGCGTGATCAGTCAGCGCGTGGTGCGCGGCGTCAGCGAAGAACACGAGATGGAACGGGTACCCGTGGTCGCCGGCGGAAGCGTGATCGGCGGTGGCTCGGCCCACAACGTCGCGAACCCGGAGAACAACTTCACCATCTGGAGCGGGGCGCCCCATGACCCGGCGAACAGTCACACGCTGATTTCGGACCCGGCCAATCCATGCGACTACGACAACCAGACAATCCGCCTCGAGGAATGCCTGCCCCACGGCAACCGGCAAGGCCTGATCCGGGACAACAGCCTGAGCGTGATTGCGAGTGACCTGAACCTGGTGGCGCTTAGAGAGGATCCAGACGCCTTTTTCGAGAATTTCATGGGGCGGCCTCCGGTGGATTTCCGGCATCGCGGCCTTGCCCAAAGGCTGTCTCCGGCAGAGGCGGAAGAGGCCATCACCGCGGTGATGGAAGGCGGGCGCTACTGGGTGGACGGGCCCCTGAACATCCAGGGCGGGACCATCGGCTGCACGGAGGCAGTTGGCTCGAACGAGGAATGTGGCCGTGGCAGCCATCCCGGTCAGGAGAAGCCCTCCCTGGTAATCATCGACGGCGATTTCAGCGTTCAGGGCAATTTCGTGGCCTATGGCGTGATCTATGTCCGAGGGAACCTCAACGTCAACGGAACCATGCGGGTCTACGGTTCGATCATCATGGAGGACGACGTTAAAGGGAATGGCAACGTCGACGTATTTTTCAGCTCCAGCACGCTGGACGAGATTGAACCGGTGAGGGTCGATCTGCCGACGGTCGTTCCCGGCACCTGGCGTGACTGGGATGCGTGAACCGGGATCGCCAGCCTGTGCCGCGCTGACGTGCACAGGCTTTGCGCGAAGAACCCTGCAGGAGAGAGGACATGTGGCTCAATAGACTGAACGCTGCCAGGCATCAGCGCAGAAGCCGTGGCTCCGGTTTCACGCTCATCGAGGTGCTCATCGCGCTCCTGGTGCTTGCCACCGGCCTGATCGTAATGGCGAACTTCCAGGGAAGGGTGGCGACGAGCAGTATCGACGCCAAGGCAAGAAGCGAGGCCATGCAGCTTGCGCAACAGCGCATGGAGTGGCTGCGCGCGCGGGATCTCGTCGAGTTGGGCAGCGGTACCACTGTAGATGCGCCGATCGAAATCGACGGGAGGGTGGCCAAATACGACCTCTCCTGGGCACTGGAGGATGATCCGGAGCGGGCCGCAACGGTTCGTGTGGATTGGATCAGCAGCCGGGATGAGCCACAGTCGGTGGAACTCGTGACCTACCTCGCAGCGAATGCCTATGCGGGGAGTCTGAATCCCGGGTCCGGTGTGGGATTTTCCGGGGGCTCCGTGGCGGGTCCCGGGGGTGGAGCCAGAATCAAGCAATATGATCCGAACGCCCTGCCCGAGGGGCGGGAAGTTGAGTTTGGAAACGTAGACAAGCTGGACCCCAACGAATTGGGGAACATTGAATTCATCAACAGGGAGACCGGCGAGGCGATCGAGATCCTGACTCCACATCGGGCTGCATACATTGCAGGGGCCGTGTACGTGCGTACCGACCAGAACGTTGGCCGGGTATCCGGCAATGACCTGAGCCAGGACGTCTTCGTACGCGCAACCCCGATCTCGCTTTGCGGGTACGACGCCACGGAGACCGGCGGCAACTTCGAATACTATCCCTATCGCTGTTATCTCGCCGCCTCGGATAAGGACGAGGATCAAGACACGTTCGGATGGTATGGAAACGTCGGGATCCTGCATCCCGCCGCCACGAATCAGGACGGTGTCTGTGTCGGGTCGCTGACTCCTGCGACCGCTCTGCCAGCTTCGGTTCGCCAGTACCGGGGATACGAGACCCGCGACGAGGTGTGTGAGGCCGGCACAACCGATTGTGGGAAGGTTGTGGACGGCGACGGCGCGCCCCTGCTGTTCCCGGTTGGTATCACGGGTGTCGACAGTGGCATTCGAGGCATCGAGGATCATAACTTCCTTGTCGCGCGTATTGGCAACAACCCCTCAGCAACCGCCTGCGCGGAGAGCATGGAGGGAGCGCCACCTGTCGATCTTGCCCCCTTCAACGCCAACCCGCCCGAGTTCTTCTGCTTCAGTGACGACCCGGCACTATGCCCGGATCGTGAGTTCGGCGTCCCGGGCCCGGCGGGTTGCGAGGCGGTCGGCGCGGTGTGTGATGCTGCAGGGGAGAGCTATCATGGCATGGTCTACGCCGGTGCCAGCGTGGACTTCCACTTCTTCACGAGTCAGGGCGATGAGGCAGAGCAGACCTGGGATTCCTCTGCGACTACGTGTGCGGCCAAGGACGGTGGCAAGGGCTGGTTCCTCGGCGGTGTTCGTCAGGTGCATGACCTTCTGCATCTGAATTATGCGGCCTTCCGGGATCGGCCGGAGGGAGTCCTGCAAGAAGACTGGGCACAGCCTCTGGCGCCGGAAAACTACTGGACAAGCGATGAACAGCCGAACGCGAAAAAAGGGTACTTTGTTGACATCGTGAGCGGGGCGCCCCCCGAAGGGGAACCCGAAAGTTCCAACAAGAACAAAACGTATTTGTCCCGCTGCCTGTTCACGGCGCCCCGTTAGGAAAATGCCAGGGGCAGAACCGGGACATCCGCTTCGTGTCGCAGCCACTTCGTGCCGCAAAGAGTGGGCGTGTCGCGCAAAGTGGGTGTCCCGGATTCGCCCGGTCCTCGGGTTTTTTGGCGCCGCTCACCGTGCAGGATGCTTCCGGATATATTCACGCAGCGCTGCGTTGATGCGCGTCTGGTATTTGTTGCCCCCCGCTCTGAACCACGCGAGCAAATCGGCATCGATCCGAAGTGTGACTTGTTCTTTCACGGGGCGGTAGAAGCGTCCTCGGACAGCATCATCCCAATTGGTGATCTCTGGGATGTCGGTCGTGTCGACCGCCTCTTCATCCTGCCGTGCGAGGCGGCGCAGTTCTTCGGCCTGCTTCTAAGAAACTCTGTTCATATCTACGTCTCTCGTTCCGCGTGGCCTTGCGCGCGGAGATGATTCGGATAACTTCCTGCCCTGGTCCCTCCGCGACGCAGGTGGGTGTCCCGGAGTGGTTGTTCAGGTCGTCAAATACCTGTGAACAAAAGGTCGATGGCCGCGATGATTTCGGTACGCCGACCGGCCAACGAAGCCACCGTCTCGCCCAGCATCGCTGTGGAGACACCGGCGAGCTCCGCGGTGGAGAGCACCAATGGCTCGCCTTGGACTTCCAACACCGGATTCAGCACCTGCACCGGCCGGCCGAAATCGGCCTGCTGCACCAGGGGAGCGACCACCGTGGTGCGCAAATCGCGGAGCAGATCATTCTGAAGCACAAGGAGATACGGCGCCCACGCAGCGGTTTCCGGATTCGGATTGCGCAGGACGTCGAACTGGCGCATCAAAAGCGCCGCACGCTGTCTGCATAGCTGCCGCGCGTATCGATACGGGAGTTGTAATCCTCGATAGCCTCGGCGTTCTCCGCCAGCCAGGCCTTGCGCTGCGCCTCGCGCACGGCATCTGACAGACGTTCCTCCAGCAGTGCGGACAGGCTGAGTCCGAACCGGCGCGCCTCGGCCAGCAGTTCGGTGTCGATGCTCAGGTTCACGGCCCGTTTGGACGCGCGGGAGACCCTCGTGGAGTTCGGCATGATGAATCCGTCACACATGATTAATGCGCATAGTTTAGGCGCATGATGGACGCAGATACAAACCGAGCCATACGAGTCATGGGATTACGGCAGAGGGCTGGACTCACCTCGCGCCCAGTAGCATCACGCGCTCCAAACTACCGCCACCTCCATTCGGGAGGTGGGTGTCCCGGAGTGGTTGGAGGTGGGTGTCCCGGAGTGGAGTGGTTCGGGCGTTCATGTGGGTGTCCCGGAGTGGTTCTTCCGCGCGAACAGCGCCCGCG
>JAABTX010000012.1 GCA_011389655.1 Thioalkalivibrio sp. | reverse complement strand
CCTGCTCCCGGCTGAGGGAGCGAACTCCCGCACTCCACGAACCCGCGACAGGGAGAGGCCGGAACGCGGTACCGGCATGGAGTCCCCAGTGGGAGCGGCTTCCAGCCGCGATCGGGCAGGGCGCCACCGGAAGGCATCGCGGCCGGAGGCCGCTCCCACGAACCCTGCTCCCACCCGGAGGCGCCGCATTCGCGCCCCGGGCACCGCGCAATCCCACGCCGCACCGATGCAGCCCGCGTTGGACCCGCTATCGGTGCTCGCGTACACTGGCTGCATCCCGAGTACCCATCCGCTCGCCTCTGCATGCAGCGGTGAGCCGCGCGCAAGCCAACACCCCGGAGGTCGCCGTGTCTGTGCCCGCTGTGCTCGTTCTCGAAGACGGAACGGTGTTTCATGGAAAGTCGGTCGGAGCCCGGGGTGAGACGGTCGGCGAGGTCGTCTTCAACACGGCGATGACCGGCTATCAGGAGATCCTGACCGACCCCTCCTACGCCCGGCAGATCGTGACCCTCACCTACCCGCACATCGGCAACGTCGGGGCGACATCCGAGGACGACGAGTCGGCGCGGGTGCACGCGGCGGGCCTGATCGTGCGCGACGTTCCGCCGCTGGTCAGCAACTGGCGCAGCCGCGAATCCCTGCCGGACTTCCTGATGCGGCACGGCGTCACCGCGATCGCCGGGATCGACACCCGCAAGCTCACCCGTGTGCTGCGCGAGAAGGGCGCGCAGAGCGGCTGCGTGATGGCCGGCGAGGTCGATGTCGACCGCGCGCTCGCGCTCGCGCGCGGGTTTCCCGGGATCAAGGGAATGGACCTGGCGCGGGAGGTCAGCACCAAGACCCGCTACGAGTGGGTGGAGGGCACCTGGAACATCGATGGCCCGCCGGTGCGGCTGAATCCCGCCGAGGCCGAGTTTCACGTGGTCGCCTACGACTTCGGCATGAAGCAGAACATCCTGCGCCGGCTGGTGGACCGGGGCTGCCGGGTCACGGTGGTGCCGGCCGAGACCCCGGCGGAAGACGCGCTGGAACTGGAACCGGACGGGATCTTCCTGTCCAACGGGCCGGGTGACCCCGAGCCCTGCGACTACGCGATCGCCACGGTCCGCAAGTTCTGCGAACAGAAGCGGCCGGTCTTCGGCATCTGTCTCGGTCACCAGCTGCTCGGGCTCGCCAGCGGCGCGAGCACGGTGAAGATGAAGTTCGGTCATCACGGGGCGAACCATCCCATCCAGGATCTGCGCAGCGGGCGGGTGATGATCTCCAGTCAGAACCACGGTTTCGCGGTGGACGAACTGAACCTGCCGGAGTGGCTCGAGGCGACCCACCGTTCGCTGTTCGACGGTACCCTGCAGGGGATCGCGCGCAACGACTGTCCGGCCTTCAGTTTCCAGGGACACCCCGAGGCCAGCCCCGGTCCCCACGATGTCTCCCCCGCCTTCGACGAGTTCATCGCCTCGATGCGTGCCGCGCGCCGCTGAACCGCCGCCTCCCGTCGCATACGAATCCGATTCCGGAGCCCCCTCCCCATGCCCAAGCGTAACGACATCCAGAGCGTACTGATCCTCGGCGCCGGGCCGATCGTGATCGGCCAGGCCTGCGAGTTCGACTACTCCGGCGCCCAGGCCTGCAAGGCCCTGCGCGAGGAGGGCTTCCGGGTGATCCTGGTGAACTCGAATCCGGCCACCATCATGACCGATCCGGAGACGGCCGACGCGGTATACATCGAGCCGGTCGAGTGGAGTGTGGTGGCCCGCATCATCGAGAAGGAACGTCCCGATGTGCTGCTGCCCACCATGGGCGGCCAGACCGCGCTGAACTGCGCGCTGGACCTGGTCCACAACGGCGTCCTCGAGAAGTTCGGCGTCGAGATGATCGGCGCCAACGAGGACGCGATCGACATGGCCGAGGATCGCGAGCGCTTCCGCGAGGCGATGACCGAGATCGGTCTGGCGACGCCGACGGCCTTCATCGCGCACACCTGGGAGGACGCGCAGCGGGTTCAGCCCGACATCGGCTTTCCGGTGATCATCCGCCCCTCCTTCACGCTCGGGGGCTCCGGCGGGGGCATCGCCTACAACCGCGAGGAGTTCGAGGAGATCGTGAAGGGCGGCCTCGACCTGTCGCCGACCAACGAGGTGCTGCTGGAAGAGTCGGTGCTGGGCTGGAAGGAGTTCGAGATGGAGGTGGTCCGCGACAAGGCGGACAACTGCATCATCATCTGCTCCATCGAGAACTTCGACCCGATGGGCGTGCACACCGGCGACTCGATCACCGTCGCCCCCGCGCAGACGCTCACCGACAAGGAATATCAGATCATGCGCGACGCGTCCCTCGCGGTGCTGCGCAAGATCGGTGTGGAGACCGGCGGGTCGAACGTGCAGTTCGCGGTGAATCCGGACGATGGCCGGCTGATCGTGATCGAGATGAACCCCCGGGTCTCCCGTTCCTCCGCGCTGGCGTCCAAGGCCACCGGCTTTCCGATCGCGAAGGTCGCGGCGAAACTGGCCGTGGGTTACACGCTGGACGAACTGCGCAACGAGATCACCGGCGGGCTGACCCCGGCCTCCTTCGAGCCGTCGATCGACTACGTGGTCACCAAGATCCCGCGCTTCACCTTCGAGAAGTTCCCGCAGGCCGAGGCGCGCCTGACCACGCAGATGAAGTCGGTCGGCGAGGTGATGGCCATCGGCCGCACCTTCCAGGAGTCCCTGCAGAAGGCGCTGCGCGGCCTGGAGATCGGGGTCGACGGCCTCGACGAGAAGGTGGATCCGAAGGCCGACGACGTGGCCGAGCGGCTGCGCGTGCTGCTCGCGAATCCCGGTCCCGAGCGGGTGTTCAATGTCGCGGATGGCTTCCGTGCCGGTTTCAGCATCGAGGAGGTCTTCGGACTGACCGCGATCGACCGCTGGTTCCTGGCGCAGGTGCACGAGCTGATCCAGATCGAGGGCACCCTGGGAGACCGCCTGCTGAATGACCTGAACGCGGAGGAGCTGTTCGAGCTGAAGCGCCGCGGCTTCTCGGACCGGCGACTGGCCCGCCTGCTGCACGAGACCGAGAAGGCGGTGCGCAAGCACCGTCATGCGCTGGGCATCCGCCCGGTGTACAAGCGCGTGGACACCTGCGCGGCGGAATTCGCGACCACCACGGCCTACATGTACTCGACCTACGAGGAAGAGAACGAGGCGGATCCCACCGGGCGCGAGAAGATCATGGTGCTCGGCGGAGGGCCGAACCGCATCGGGCAGGGCATCGAGTTCGACTACTGCTGCGTGCACGCGGCGCTGGCGATGCGCGAGGACGGTTACGAAACCATCATGGTCAACTGCAACCCCGAGACCGTCTCCACCGACTATGACACCTCGGACCGTCTGTACTTCGAGCCGCTGACCCTCGAGGACGTGCTCGAGGTGGTCGCATTGGAGCAGCCGAAGGGCGTGATCGTGCAGTACGGCGGACAGACACCCCTGAAGCTCGCGCGCGATCTCGAGGCCGCGGGCGTGCCGATCATCGGGACCTCTCCGGATTCGATCGACCTCGCCGAGGACCGGGAGCGCTTCCAGCAGCTGCTGAACAAGCTGGGGCTCCGGCAGCCGCCGAACCGCACCGCGCGCAGCGAGGACGAGGCGGAGCGGCTCGCGGCCGAGATCGGCTATCCGCTGGTGGTGCGCCCATCCTACGTGCTCGGGGGGCGGGCGATGGAGATCGTGCGCGACGAGGAGGACCTGCGTCGCTACATGCGCGACGCGGTCTCCGTGTCCAACGATGCGCCGGTGCTTCTGGACCGCTTTCTCGACGACGCGATCGAGGTGGACGTGGACGCGGTCTGCGACGGCCGGGAGGTCTTCCTGGGCGGCATCATGGAGCACATCGAACAGGCAGGCGTGCACTCGGGCGACTCCGCCTGCTCGCTGCCGCCGTTCTCGCTTTCCGACCAGGTACAGGACGAGCTGGCGGAGCAGGTCCGGCGCATGGCGCTGGGGCTGAAGGTCGTCGGGCTGATGAATACGCAGTTCGCGATCAAGGGCGACGACATCTACGTGCTGGAGGTCAACCCGCGCGCCTCGCGCACGGTACCCTTCGTGTCCAAGGTGGTGGGCCTGCCGCTCGCGAAGATCGGGGCGCGGTGCATGGCCGGAGCCAGCCTGGAGTCGATGCAGCTGCGCAAGCCGGTCCGGCCCGACTACTACGGGGTGAAGGAGGCGGTCTTCCCCTTCGCCAAGTTCCTGGGCGTCGATCCGATCCTCGGGCCGGAGATGAAGTCCACCGGCGAGGTGATGGGCGTCGGACGCAGCTTCGCGGAGGCCTTCGCGAAGAGCCAGCTGGGGGCCGGCGTGCGCCTGCCGGCACGCGGGAAGGCCTTCGTCTCGGTGCGCGAGATCGACAAGCGTCCCGATCTGGTCACGGTGGCCCGCCGTCTGGTCGAGCTGGGCTTCGAGGTCCTCGCGACCCGCGGCACCGCGGCCTTTCTGAAGGAACAGGGGGTCGTGGAGGTAACCGTGGTGAACAAGGTCACCGAGGGCCGGCCGCACATCGTGGACATGATCAAGAATGACGAGATCAACTTCATCGTGAACACCGTCGAGGGCAAGCAGGCCACCTCCGATTCGTTCACGATCCGGCGCGAGGCCCTGATGCACAAGGTCGGCTACACCACGACCATTGCCGGGGCGCTGGCCACGGTGCAGGCCCTGGATCACCTCGGGTTCGAGAATGTCTTCTGCCTGCAGGACCTCCACGCGGAGAACCTGGAACGGAGCGAGGTCTGATGGCCAAGACCCCGCTGACCGTCTCGGGCGCCGAGAAGCTGAAGGAGGAACTGCGACGGCTGAAGGGCGAGGACCGGCCGCGCGTGGTCAGCGCGATCGCCGAGGCGCGGGCGCACGGCGACCTGAAGGAGAACGCCGAGTATCACGCGGCGCGGGAGCAGCAGAGCTTCATCGAGGGACGGATCCGGGAGATCGAGGGCAAGCTGGCCAACGCGCAGATCGTCGATGTCGCCACGCTGCCGCCGACCGGCAAGGTGGTGTTCGGGGCGACCGTCGACCTCGAGGAGACGGAGAGCGGAAGGCCGCTCACCTATCAGATCGTCGGGGACGACGAGGCCGACATCAAGCTCGGCATGATCTCGGTCAGTTCGCCGATCGCCCGTGCGCTGATCGGAAAGGAGGAGGGCGACATCGTCACGGTGCAGGCCCCGGGCGGCAATATCGAGTACGAGATCGTCGCCGTCCGCTACGTCAGCTGAGCGGCGGACTCCCCGTCAGCGAGATCACCGGCCTCTCCCGGTTGCGCCGGAACACGGTGGCGATGAATCCGACGCGCTGGACCAGCAGCGCACCCGTGTGTTCGCAGATCGCGTCGATGATCTCGGCGCGGACCGCACGGTCGGCGACGCCGATCTTGACCTTTACCAGCTCGTGGTGGTCAAGTGCGCGCTCCAGTTCGGAAAGGACTGGTTCGGTCAGGCCGTTGCGGCCGATGCTCACGATGGGCTTGCGCGGGTGCGCGAGGCTGCGAAGCAGCCGACGCTGCGGCTCGTTCAGATCCACGTACGGTCTACCGCCGATCAAAGACTCGAGTCTAGCACGGCCAGGGGGCGGGCCCGCAAAGCCCGTGCGGAGGGGATGCGGGGTGGCCAAACGCAGCAAATCCAGTCAGCGCTGGCTGAAGGAACACTTCGACGACGCGTTCGTCACACGTGCCCGACAGGAGGGCTACCGCTCGCGCGCAGTCTACAAGCTGGCGGAGATCGATCGGCGCGACCAGCTCCTGCGGCCCGGGCTGAGGGTGGTGGACCTCGGGGCGGCACCCGGGGGGTGGAGTCAGTATGCGGCCGACCGGGTGGGGCCGTCGGGCCGGGTCGTGAGTTCCGACCTGCTGGCCATGGACCCGATTCCCGGGGTCGAGATCGTGCCCGGAGACTTTCGCGAGGAGGCGGTGCTGCGCCGGATCCTGGATGCACTCGGCGACGGGCCCGCCGATCTTGTGCTGTCCGACATTGCCCCCAACCTCTCTGGTGTAGACGCGGTCGATCAGCCCCGGGCGATATATCTTGCGGAACTGGCACTGGACCTGGCAGGCGGGATTTTGAAACCGAATGGTGCTTTTCTCGTCAAAGTGTTCCAGGGACAGGGCTCCGACGATTTTCTGCGCGAACTGCGGCGTCGGTTCCACCGGGTCTCGATCCGCAAACCGGAGGCGTCGCGGCCGCGGTCACGGGAAGTGTATGTATTGGCGCGGGGGCTCCGGGATGTGTAACGTTCGATTTGACGAACCGAAGAATTTCGAGGTGGCGTTTTGAACAGCCTGGTTAAGAATCTTGTGGTCTGGGCCGTGATCGCGGTCGTGCTGATGTCCGTGTTCAACAATTTCAGCCCCGAGCCACAGCAGGAGGCCCGCAGCATGACCTACTCGTCGTTCATCAGCGACGTGAAGGCGGGGCGCATCGAGAGCGTGACGATCGAGGGCAACACGATCCGCGGCACCACGATCGAGGGCCGGTCCTTCCGGACCGAGAGCCCGAACGATCCCGGGCTGATCGGGGACCTGCTTGCGAACAATGTCGAGATCCGGGCACAGGAGCCGCAGCGCCGCTCCCTGGTGATGGATGTGCTGATCAGCTGGTTCCCGATGCTGCTTCTGATCGCGGTCTGGATCTACTTCATGCGGCAGATGCAGGGCGGCGGAGCCGGCGGCCGCGGCGCGATGTCCTTTGGCAAGAGCAAGGCCAAGATGATGTCCGAGGACCAGGTCAAGGTGACCTTCTCGGACGTGGCCGGCTGTGACGAGGCCAAGGAGGAGGTCTCGGAACTCGTGGACTTCCTGCGCGATCCGGCGAGGTTCCAGAAGCTGGGCGGCAAGATCCCGCGCGGCGTGCTGATGGTCGGCTCGCCCGGTACCGGCAAGACCCTGCTGGCGAAGGCGATTGCCGGCGAGGCCCGGGTGCCGTTCTTCACGATTTCGGGTTCCGACTTCGTGGAGATGTTCGTCGGCGTCGGCGCCTCGCGCGTACGCGACATGTTCGAGAACGCGAAGAAGCACGCGCCCTGCATCATCTTCATCGACGAGATCGACGCGGTGGGCCGGCATCGCGGTGCGGGTCTCGGTGGCGGCCACGACGAGCGCGAGCAGACCCTGAACCAGCTGCTGGTCGAGATGGACGGATTCGAGGGCAACGAGGGCGTGATCGTGATCGCGGCCACCAACCGTCCGGACGTGCTCGACCCGGCGCTGCTGCGCCCGGGCCGTTTCGACCGCCAGGTGGTGGTGCCACCGCCGGACGTGCGCGGCCGCGAGCAGATCCTGACCGTGCACATGCGCAAGGTGCCGCTGTCCGATGACGTGAAGCCGTCGCTGATCGCGCGCGGCACGCCCGGATTCTCCGGCGCCGATCTCGCCAATCTGGTCAACGAGGCGGCGCTGTTTGCCGCCCGCGCCGGGAAGCGCACCGTGGACATGGCGGATTTCGAGCGCGCGAAGGACAAGATCATGATGGGTTCCGAGCGCAAGTCCATGGTGATGAGCGAGGACGAGAAGAAGCTCACCGCCTATCACGAGGCCGGGCATGCGATCGTCGGTCGCACCGTGCCGGAGCACGATCCGGTCTACAAGGTGAGTATCATCCCGCGCGGCCGAGCACTCGGCGTGACCATGTTCCTGCCGGAGGAGGACCGCTACAGCCACTCGAAGACCCGGCTCGAGAGCCAGATCGCGAGCCTGTTCGGCGGGCGGATTGCCGAGGAGCTGATCTTCGGTGCCAACCGGGTGACCACCGGCGCGTCCAACGACATCGAGCGTGCGACGATGATCGCCCGGAACATGGTGACCAAGTGGGGCCTGTCCGACCGGCTCGGCCCGCTGACCTACAGCGAGGACGAGGGCGAGGTCTTCCTCGGCCGGCAGGTCACGCAGACCAAGCAGATGTCGGACGAGACCGCTCACGCGATCGACGAGGAGGTTCGCCGCATCATCGACAGCAGTTACGAGCGGGCGAAGAAGATCCTGACGGACAACCTGGACAAGCTGCACGGGATGGCCGGTGCGCTGGTCAAGTACGAGACCATCGACGAGCCGCAGATCACCGACATCATGGAGGGTCGGGAGCCGCGTCCGCCGGCGGACTGGAAGGACGACGACGATGCCGGCAAGAAGGGCGGCGACGGCAAGCCGGACGCGGATTCGGACGATCGACCGAAGCCGAACGTGGTCGGCGACCCCGCTCCCCAGCCCTGAGCCGCATCCGGCCGACGGGGCCGCCAGGGCCATCCGGGTCTCGATCCGGGTGGCCCTTTTCGTTGTGGATTCGATTACCATTCCGGGATGAGTGAAGAACCCGTGCTCGACTGCGCCGGGCATCCGTTGCCGCTTGAGCGGCCCGTGGTGATGGGGGTGCTGAACGTCACCCCGGATTCCTTCTCCGATGGCGGCCGCCATGCCGGGATGGAGTCGGCGCTCGCGCATGCCCGCGGGATGGTCGCGTCAGGTGCGGGCATCATCGACGTCGGCGGCGAGTCCACGCGTCCCGGTGCCGGGCCGGTGCCGCTGCAGGAAGAGCTGGACCGCGTGATTCCGGTGCTGGAGCGGCTGCGCCGGGAGCTGGACGTGGTGCTTTCGATCGACACCAGCAAGCCGGCCGTGATGCAGGCCGCGCTGGATGCGGGCGCCGGGATGATCAACGACGTGAACGGCCTGCGCGCCCCGGGGGCGATGGAGGTGGTGGCGTCGGGTACCGCGGCCGTCTGCGTGATGCACATGCAGGGCCAGCCGCGTTCCATGCAGGAGCGGCCGCACTACGCCGACGTGGTCGCCGAGGTGGCGGACTTCCTGGTCGGGCAGGCGCAGGCGCTGGTCTCCGGGGGCGTCGCCCGCGAGCGGATCGTGCTCGACCCCGGCTTCGGTTTCGGCAAGGCGCTGGAGCACAACCTGGCGCTGTTCCGGTCCCTGCCCGCGCTTGCGGCGCTCGGGTATCCGCTGCTCGTCGGGGTCTCCCGGAAGTCGATGATCGGAGCGCTGCTCGGGGGCCGGCCCGTCACGGAGCGGCTGGCGGGGAGCGTGACCGCGGCGGTGCTGGCGGCACGCGCCGGCGCCCGCATCCTGCGCGTCCATGACGTGCGCGAAACGGTGGACGCGCTGATGATCCAGCATGCGCTGGAACCGAAACAGCAAGGGGAGGTGTGAAGGGTGGGGAGGTATTTCGGAACCGACGGAATTCGTGGGCGGACCGGCGAGTGGCCGATGACGCCGGACTTCGCGCTGCGCCTGGGACAGGCGGTGGGCGAGGTCCTGGGCCGACACAGCGAGGGGCCGGTGCTGGTGGGCAAGGACACCCGGGTGTCCGGCTACATGTTCGAGTCGGCGCTGGAGGCGGGCCTGTCCGCTGCCGGGGCCGACGTGGCGCTGCTCGGCCCGATGCCGACCCCGGCGGTGGCCTACCTGACGCGCACCTTCCGGGCCTCCGCCGGGGTGGTGATCAGCGCCTCGCACAACCCGTACCAGGACAACGGCTTCAAGTTCTTCACCCCCGGGGGCGACAAGCTGCCGGACGAGCTGGAACAGGCGATCGAGGATCGGCTGGACCAGCCCGCCGGCGCCCTCGACCCGCAACGGCTGGGCAAGGCGGTCCGGATTGCCGACGCGGCCGGGCGCTACATCGAGTTCTGCAAGAGCGCGATACCCGCGCGCTCGGAGCTCCGGGGCCTGCGCATGGTGGTCGACTGTGCGCACGGGGCGACCTACAACGTGACCCCGCAGGTCTTCGACGAACTGGGTGCCGAGGTGGAGACCATCGGCGCCCGCCCGGACGGCTACAACATCAACGACGACCGCGGCGCCCTGTACCCGGAGCAGCTGCGGCTGCGGGTGCTGGCCACCGGCGCGAACCTGGGCATTGCGCTGGACGGGGACGGCGACCGGGTGATCCTGGTCGACGAGACGGGGGAGATCGTCGATGGCGACGAGACCCTCGGGATCCTGGCGCTGTCCGACCAGGCGGAGGGGAATTTCAGGGGCGGCGTGGTCGGTACCCAGATGAGCAACCTCGGCCTGGAGCTGGCCCTGGGAGATGCCGGGATTCCCTTCGTGCGCGCCCGCGTCGGGGACCGCTACGTGCTCGATGAACTGCGCCGCAACGGATGGCATCTCGGCGGAGAGGGATCGGGGCACATCGTCTGCCTGACCCACACCACCACCGGAGACGGCACCGTCGCCGCGCTGCGTGTGGCCCATCTGATGCAGCGCACCGGACGGCCGCTGTCCGAGCTGCGCAAGGTGGTGCACAAGTACCCCCAGGTCCTGGTCAACGTGCCGGTGAGCGGGCAGGCGGCATCGGTGCTCGAGGCGCCGGTCGTGCAGGCCGCGGTGCAGCAGGTCTCCGCCGAGCTGGCCCGGGACGGCCGCGTACTGCTGCGGCCCTCCGGGACCGAGCCCCTGGTCCGGGTGATGGTCGAGGGCACCGACGCCGAGCGGATCGAGGCGGCGGCCCAGCGGATCGCGGACGCGATCCGTGAAGGTCTGGCGTCCGGTCCGGTTGATTTGCACCCGGCGCATCGGTAACATCGCGCGCCTTGTCGAGGACTTCCCTAGGTTGCTGAGATGCGCAAGGCCCTGGTCGCAGGAAACTGGAAGATGAACGGTTCGCTGGCGGCGAACCGCGCGCTTCTCACCGCGCTGGACGATGCGGTGCAGGGCAGCGATGCGGTGGCGGTGGCGGTGTGTCCCCCAGCGGTGTATCTCCGGGACGCCGTGGCGCAGCTCGAGCACAGCCCGATCGCCGTGGGCGGCCAGGACTGCTCGGATGAGGAGTCCGGCGCCTTCACCGGCGAGGTCGCCGCCGGGATGCTGAAGGAGGTTGGCTGCGAGTACGTGATCGTCGGGCACTCGGAGCGCCGCGCGCGTCAGCACGAGGACAGCGCCTGGGTCGCCCGCAAGTTCGCTGCCGCGCAGGCGGCCGGGCTGGTGCCGATCCTCTGCGTCGGCGAGCAGCTGGCGGACCGCGAGGCGGGGCGCACCGAGACGGTGGTGTCGGAACAGCTGGACGCGGTGCTGGACGCGGCCGGCGTCGCGGCCTTCGACCGGGCCGTCGTGGCCTACGAGCCGGTCTGGGCCATTGGCACCGGCCGGACCGCGACCCCCGAACAGGCGGCCGAGGTGCACGCGTTCATCCGCTCCCGGGTGGCAGGGCGCGACCCGGCCGTTGCCGAGGGTCTGCGCATCCTCTACGGGGGCAGCATGAAGGCGGACAACGCGGCCGGGCTGCTCGCGCTGCCCGACATCGACGGCGGACTCATCGGCGGCGCCTCGCTGGACGCCGATGCCTTTGCCGGCATCGTGAACGCGGCCGTCGCGGCCCGGGCGCGGGGCTAGGGATGCTGTACGGCATCCTGCTGGTCATTCAGGTCGTGGTGGCGGTCACGCTGATCGCGCTGATCCTGATGCAGCACGGCAAGGGCGCCGATGCCGGCGCGGCCTTTGGCAGCGGCGCCTCGGCGACCGTGTTCGGCGCACGCGGCTCCGCGAACTTTCTGAGCCGCGGCACGGCGATCCTCGCAGTGGTATTCTTTCTGAACAGCCTGTCGCTCGCCTATCTGGCCGCAACGGAGCCCGAGGCGCGCAGTCTGATCGATCAGATGCAGGAGGAGGAGCGTCAGGAAGAGGTGCGCGACGACGCCATCCCGATGGATCAGATTCCGACCGACGAGCCGATGCCGGGCCGGCCGGACGACGTGCCGCAGTAGGTGGCGGACCGCCGCCTTCCGGCGCGGGCCGGGCTCCAGACCGGAGCGGTCCGCAGACCGTGTTCGCAGATGTGGTGGAATTGGTAGACACGCTATCTTGAGGGGGTAGTGGCGAAAGCCGTGTGGGTTCGAGTCCCACCATCTGCACCATACCTCAGACCCTGCGTATCCTCGCAGCGCCCCGCTATTGAAGAAAATTGTTTCGCTATATCAGTAATTTAGAATAACAAGAGAACTTGACACCGTTTTCAGGCTTCACCTAGACTGCCAGCCCGATGAGAGCGAGGGCGCCGCGGCATCCCGCCTGTTGCACCAGATCTCGCCCAGCACACGGGATTCGCCCGCCGCGCCGTCTGCGCGGCCGGCACCAGGAACCCGCCAACCTCTGGCGGCGTTCGGGAGACGAACATGCTGGAAGGCTATCTGCCGATACTGATTTTCCTGGTCGTCGGGGCCGTCGCCGGTCTCGTGCCCCTGGCCCTGGGCATGGTCGTCGGACCCAGCAAGCCCGATGCCGAAAAGAATTCCCCCTACGAGTGCGGCTTCGAGGCCTTCGAAGACTCCCGCGTGAAATTCGACGTGCGTTTCTATCTCGTCGCGATCCTGTTCATCATCTTCGATCTCGAGATCGCCTTCCTGTTTCCGTGGGCCGTTGCCCTCGGTGACATCGGCGTGTTCGGGCTGCTGGCCATGGCGGTGTTTCTCGCCATCCTCGTGATCGGGTTCATCTACGAGTGGAAGAAGGGGGCCCTGGAATGGGAATAGAAGGCGTTCTGGAAAAAGGCTTCGTCACCACTTCCGCCGACAAGCTGATCAACTGGGCCCGTACCGGCTCGATGTGGCCGATGACCTTCGGGCTTGCCTGCTGCGCGGTGGAGATGATGCACGCCGGTGCCGCACGCTACGACCTGGACCGCTTCGGCATCGTCTTCCGGCCGAGTCCGCGCCAGTCCGACGTGATGATCGTCGCCGGAACCCTGGTCAACAAGATGGCGCCGGCCCTGCGCAAGGTCTACGACCAGATGGCCGAGCCCCGCTGGGTGATCTCGATGGGCTCCTGCGCCAACGGCGGCGGGTACTACCACTACTCCTACGCCGTGGTGCGCGGCTGCGACCGGATCGTGCCCGTCGACGTCTATGTGCCGGGCTGTCCGCCCACCGCCGAGGCGCTCCTCTACGGGATCCTGCAGCTGCAGAACAAGATCCGCCGCACCAACACCATCGCACGCTGATTCGTCCGGGGTAACCGATGTCCGAGAGCAAGAACTGGGTCGACATCCTGCAGGCCGAGCTCGCCGAGCACCTGCAGTCGCTGAGCCTGGACCTTGGCGAGGCGACCGTCGAGGTCCCCGCCGCCGAATGGAAGGCCGTGGCGGAGCGGCTGCGCGACCACCCGGAGCTCGGCTTCGACATGCTGGTGGACCTGTGCGGCGTCGACTACCTCGGGTACGGCCTGACCGAGTGGTCCACCGATGCGGCCTCCACGCAGGGCTTCGGGCGCGGAGTCACGGCCGCGACCTCCGGGCGTTTCACCTTTGACGACGCGCCCGGTGAAGGAAACCGGGAGGAGCCGCGCTTCGCGGTGGTGCTGCATCTGCTCTCCATCGCGCACAACCGGCGCCTGCGCGTGCGGGCCTGGCTGCCGGACGACGAGTTCCCCGAGATCGAGTCGCTCACCGAGGTCTGGGCGAGCGCCAACTGGTTCGAGCGCGAGGCCTTCGACCTGTTCGGCATCCTGTTCACCGGACACCCCGACCTGCGCCGGATCCTCACCGATTACGGATTCGTCGGGCATCCCTTCCGCAAGGACTTCCCGCTGATCGGCCACGTCGAGATGCGCTACGACCCGGAGCAGCAGCGCGTGATCTACCAGCCGGTGTCGATCGAGCCCCGGGTGCTGGTGCCCAAGGTGATCCGCGACGACCACCGCTACCTCGAGGGCGAATCGGCCGGAGAGGAAAACAATGCCTGAGATCCGCAACTTCACCCTGAATTTCGGCCCGCAGCATCCGTCGGCGCACGGCGTCCTGCGGCTGGTGCTGGAGATGGACGGCGAGGTCGTGCAGCGCGCGGATCCCCACATCGGACTGCTGCACCGCGGCACCGAGAAGCTCGCCGAGACCAAGCCGTACAATCAGTCCATCGGCTACATGGACCGGCTGGACTACGTCTCCATGATGTGCAACGAGCACGGCTACGTGCTCGCGATGGAGAAGCTGCTGCAGATCGAGCCGCCGCTGCGCGCCCAGTACATCCGGGTGCTGTTCGACGAGATCACCCGGATCCTGAACCACCTGCTGTGGCTGGGCGCGCACGCGCTGGACATCGGCGCGATGACGGTCTTCCTCTACGCCTTCCGGGAGCGCGAGGACCTGATGGACTGCTACGAGGCGGTCAGCGGTGCCCGGATGCACGCAACCTACTACCGTCCGGGCGGGGTGGCCCGCGATCTGCCCGCGTCGATGCCGAAGTATCAGGCCTCGCGCTGGAAGACCCAGGCGGAGGTGGACGCGCTGAATGCGAACCGCGAGGGTTCGCTGCTGGACTTCATCGAGTCCTTCACCGAGCGCTTCCCGGGTTGCGTGGACGAATACGAGACCCTGCTCACCGAAAACCGGATCTGGAAGCAGCGCACGGTCGGGATCGGCGTGGTCACGCCGGAACGGGCGAAGCAGCTGGGCCTGACCGGACCGATGCTGCGCGGGTCGGGGGTGGAGTGGGATCTGCGCAAGAAGCAGCCCTACGAGGTGTACGACCGGCTCGATTTCGACATCCCGGTCGGGGTGAACGGGGACTGCTACGATCGCTACCTGGTGCGTATCGAGGAAATGCGCCAGTCCAACCGCATCATCCGCCAGTGCATCGACTGGCTGCGGGCCCATCCCGGCCCGGTGCTGCTGGAGAACTACAAGGTCTCCCCGCCGCGGCGCGAGGAGATGAAGGCCGACATGGAGGCCCTGATCCACCACTTCAAGCTGTTCACCGAGGGCTTCTGCCTGCCGAAGGGCGAGGCCTATGCAGCGGTGGAGCATCCGAAGGGCGAGTTCGCGGCCTATCTGGTGTCGGATGGTGCCAACAAGCCGTATCGGCTGAAGATCCGGGCCGCCGGGTTCGTGCACATGTCGGCGCTGGACGAGATGGTTCGCGGCCACATGCTGGCCGACGTGGTCGCGATCATCGGGACCCAGGATCTGGTGTTCGGGGAGGTCGACCGCTGATGTCAGCCCAGAAGAAGGAGGCCCGGCAGGCCCGGCTGAGCGAGCACGTGCGCGAGGAGATCGATACCTGGCTGGCGCGCTATCCCGAGAACCAGCGGCGCTCCGCGGTGCTGGCGGCGCTGCGGGCGGTGCAGCACGAGGAAGGCTACCTCAGCGTCCCGATGATGGACGCGGTGGCGGAGTACCTGCGCATCCCGGCCATGGAGGTCTACGAGGCCGCGTCGTTCTACTCGATGTACGAACTGGCGCCGGTGGGCCGCCATACCATCGCGGTCTGCGACAACATCTCCTGCATGCTGCGCGGTGCGGACCGGATCATCGAGCACCTCGAGACGAAGCTGGGCGTGAAGGTCGGCGAGTCCACGCCCGACGGCAGGTTCTACCTGAAGCGCGAGGAGGAGTGCCTGGCGGCCTGCTGCGGCGCGCCGATGATGCAGGTCGACCACGTGTACCACGAGAATCTGACGCCCGAGCGGGTGGACGAGATCCTCGCCAAGCTGGAGTCCTGAGCCATGGCCAACCGGATCTGCTTTGCAACGCGCCATCTCGACGAGCCCTGGTCGCTGGAGAGCTACCTCAGTGTCGGCGGCTACGAGGCCCTGAAGAAGGTCTTCGGGGAACGCATGCCGCCGGAAGACGTGATCGAGGAGGTGAAGAGGTCGAACCTCCGGGGACGCGGCGGCGCCGGCTTTCCCACCGGGCTGAAGTGGAGCTTCATGCCGCGCAACACGCCCGGGCAGAAGTACATCGTCTGCAACTCGGACGAGTCCGAACCGGGCACCTGCAAGGATCGCGACATCCTGCGCTTCAACCCGCACGCGCTGGTGGAGGGCATGGCCATCGCCGGCTACGCGATCGGGGCGACCGTCGGCTACAACTACATGCGCGGGGAGTTCATGGACGAGGTGAACACCCGCTTCATGACGGCGCTGAAGGAGGCCTATGAGGCCGGTTTCCTCGGCCAGGACATCCTCGGCTCCGGAATCGACTTCGAGCTCTACCCGACGCTCGGCGCCGGCGCCTACATCTGTGGCGAGGAGACCGCGCTGCTGGAGTCCCTGGAGGGCAAGAAGGGGCAGCCGCGCTTCAAGCCGCCGTTCCCGGCGAACTTCGGCCTCTACGGACGGCCCACCACGATCAACAACACGGAATCGCTGGCCTCCATCCCGGCGATCATCCGCAACGGCGGCGAGTGGTTCGCAGAACTCGGCGTGCCGAAGTCGGGCGGCGAGAAGCTGTTCTCCGTGTCCGGACACGTGAACCAGCCCGGCAACTTCGAGATTCCGCTGGGCACGCCCTTCCGTGACCTGCTCGAGATGGCGGGCGGGGTGCTGGACGGGCGGCAGCTGAAGGCGGTGATCCCGGGCGGGTCCTCCGTGCCCGTGGTGCCCGGCGAGGTCATGATGGACGCCGACATGGACTTCGACTCGATCGCGAAGGCGGGCTCCATGCTCGGCTCCGGGGCGGTGATCGTGATGGACGACAGCACCGACATGGTCCAGGTGCTGCGCCGGATCTCGCGGTTCTACTTCTCCGAGTCCTGCGGTCAGTGCACGCCCTGCCGCGAGGGCACCGGCTGGCTCTACCGCATGCTGACCCGGATCGTCGAGGGTCGCGGCCGCCCCGAGGATCTCGAACGGCTGGACGACGTGGCGGCAAAGATCGAGGGACGCACCATCTGCGCGCTGGGTGACGCGGCCGCGATGCCGGTACGCAGCTTCCTGAAGCACTACCGGCACGAGTTCGAACACTACATTGAGCACGGCAAGAGCCCGGTGGCCCAGGCCGCCTGATTGCCCCGGTGCAGGAAACCGCTATGAGCCAGGATCTGGTCACCCTCGAGATCGACGGTCGGACGCTGCAGGCAGCGAAGGGCGCGATGCTGATCGACGTCGCCGATGAGGCGAACATCCTCATCCCGCGTTTCTGCTATCACAAGAAGCTCTCGGTCGCGGCCAACTGCCGCATGTGCCTGGTGGAGGTCGAGAAGGCCCCGAAACCGCTGCCGGCCTGCGCCACGCCGGTGATGGACGGCATGAAGGTATACACGCGCTCGCCGCTGGCGATCGCCGCGCAGAAGAGCACGATGGAGTTCCTGCTGATCAACCATCCGCTCGACTGCCCGATCTGCGACCAGGGCGGCGAGTGCGAACTCCAGGACGTCGCGATGGGCTACGGCGAGAGCGTGTCCCGCTACGCCGAGGCCAAGCGCGTGGTGAAGGACAAGGACATCGGTCCGCTGATCGAGACCGAGATGACGCGCTGCATCCACTGCACCCGCTGCGTGCGCTTCGGCGAGGAGATCGCGGGCGTGCGCGAACTGGGCGCCACCGGCCGCGGCGAGCACCTGCGCATCGGCACCTTCGTCGAGAACACCGTCAGTCACGAGCTGTCGGGCAACGTGATCGATCTCTGCCCGGTCGGCGCGCTGACCGCGAAGCCCTCGCGCTACATGGCGCGGGCATGGGAGTACCGGCAGTCCCCGACGGTCGCCGCGCACGACGGCGTCGGCTCCAACCTCTTCGCGCACGTGTACAACGGGAAGGTGATGCGCGTGGTGCCGCGGGAGAACGAGGCGGTCAACGAGACCTGGATCTCGGATCGGGACCGCTTCAGCTATGCCGGGCTCTACGCGGAAGACCGGCTTACGACCCCGCGGCTGAAGGAGGACGGCCAGTGGCGCGACGCGACCTGGGAAGAGGCGCTGGCGCGCGTTGCCGAGGCGCTGCGTGACACCGCCCCGGAGCGCATCGGGGCCCTGCTCTCGCCGTCGCTGACGCTGGAGGAGTTCTATCTGGCGCAGAAGGTGCTGCGCGGCATTGGTGCACGGGACATCGACCACCGGCTGGAACAGCTGGACTTCCGCGACGATGCGGCCGCGCCCCTGTTTCCCTGGCTGGGCAGCAGCATCGAGGAGGCCGAGCGCGCGGACGCCGTGCTGCTGGTCGGCTGCAATCCGCGCAGGGAACAGCCGATGCTGGCGCACCGCCTGCGCAAGGCGGCCCTGATGGGCGCGCGGATCAGCGCGATCTACCCGCACCGGCTGGATCTGACCTATTCCACCGAGGCCCAGCTGCTGGGCGCCACGCGCAGCCAGGTCCTGGCCCTGGCCGGGGTCGCGGGACAGCTCGTGGCATCGGGCGGCAAGCTGCCGAAGGTGCTCGAAGAGGTGGTGGCCGCCGCCGCCACCGACGACAGCGAGATCCTCGAGGCGCAGCGGCGCATCGCGACCGCACTCACGCAGGGGCACCAGGCCCACGTGCTGCTGGGTGCCGAGGCCATCGCAAGCCCGGCCTTCGCCACCCTCAGGGCGCTGGCGGGCTGGATCGCGCGCAGCACCGGCGCGCGACTGGGCTACGTGAGCCCGGGAGCCAATGCCTCCGGTGCGTGGCTTGCGGGCTGCGTGCCCCACCGGGGGGTGGGCGGTGCGGCGACCGAAGCCGGCGCGGACGCGATGACGATGCTGGAGCAGGGCCGCGACCTCTTCGTGCTCGCGGGCGTCGATCCGGCCCGCGACCTCGCCGATCCCCGGCTCGCGAAGGCCGCCCTGGAACGCGCCGGCCTGGTGGTCGCGGTGGGCGCCTTCGCGGATGCCGAGCTCGAGTCGGTGGCCGATGTGCTGCTGCCGGTCGCAACCAGCTTCGAGACCTCCGGCACCTTCGTGAATTCGGAGGGGCGCTGGCAGAGCTTCCGCGCCGCCGCCACCGCCCCGGGCGAGGCGCGCCCGGGCTGGAAGGTGTGGCGGGTACTCGGTAACCTTCTCGACGTCCGCGGCATGGACTACCTCGACTCGCGCTCGGTGCGCGACGCCGTCAAGCCGCTGCTGCCGGAGGACGGCTTCAGCACGCAGATCGACCTGCGGCTGGTCCAGGTCGAGGTGCCGGAGCCGGTGGAGGGCCTGGTGCGCATGCAGGTGCGCGGCCTCTACTCCGGGGATGCGCTGGCCAGGCGGGCCGACCCGCTGCAGGCGTCGCCCGAGGGACGCCGCGCCGAGGCGGTCTACGTGAATCCTGATTCGGCCGGCGACCACGCCGACGGCAGCATGGTCCGGATCCGTCAGGGCGCGGAGGAGACGGAGCTGAGACTGGTGCTGGACGATGATGTGCCGGCCGGAACGGTGGTGACCGTTGCGGGCGCACCCGCGCTCGCGCGCCTCGGGGCGCCGGGCACCACCGTGACGCTCGCACGGGCCTGACAAGGAAAGACTGATGTTCGACTGGATCATGGAAAGCTTTTACAACCTCCCGGTGGTGATGCAGATCCTGTTCAAGATCACCCTGATCGTGACACCGCTGATGCTGGCCGTGGCCTACACGACCTACGCGGAACGCAAGGTGATCGGCTACATCCAGGTGCGCATCGGACCGAACCGGGTCGGTCCGCGCGGCTGGCTGCAGCCGATCGCGGACGCGTTGAAGCTGCTGACCAAGGAAGTGATCCTGCCGACCAACGCGAACCGCTTCCTGTTCCTGAGCGCGCCCGTTCTCGCGATCGTCCCGGCGCTGGCCGCCTGGGCGGTGATTCCCTTCGACGACGGCATGGTACTGGCGGACGTCAACGCCGGACTGCTCTACCTGCTGGCCCTGACCTCCCTGGGCGTGTACGGGGTGATCATCGCCGGCTGGGCGTCGAACTCGAAGTACGCACTGCTCGGGGCCATGCGCTCGGCGGCGCAGATCGTTGCCTACGAGATCGCGATGGGCTTCGCGCTGGTCGGGGTCATCATGGCCGCGGGAAGCCTGAACGTCGGCGAGATCGTGCGCGCGCAGGAGGGCAGCGTCTACCACTGGTTCCTGCTGCCGCTGCTGCCGCTGTTCTTCGTCTATTTCATCTCGGGCGTGGCCGAGACCAACCGGGCGCCGTTCGACGTCGCCGAGGGCGAATCGGAGATCGTCGCGGGTTTCCACGTCGAGTACTCCGGCATGGCCTTCGCGGTCTTCTTCCTGGCCGAGTACGCGAACATGATCCTGATCTCGGCCCTGGCCGCGCTGCTCTTCCTCGGTGGCTGGCTCTCGCCGTTCCAGGGTATTCTGCCGGAGGGCGTGTTCGCCTGGCCGGCGATCGGCTGGGTGCTCGACTCGGGCATCCACTGGTTCCTGCTCAAGACGGCGTTCTTCCTGTTCCTGTTTCTCTGGTTCCGGGCGACCTTTCCCCGCTACCGCTATGACCAGATCATGCGGCTGGGGTGGAAGGTGCTGATCCCGGTCACCATCGTGTGGCTGTTCGTGCTCGGCGTATTCATCTTCATGGGGCTTGGGCCGTGGTTCGCCTGAGTCGCGGCGCCGGTCGGCGGGAGGTTTTGTCATGACCGCGATCCGAAACTTCTTCAGGACCTTCCTGCTCTGGGAACTGCTGATGGGCATGCGCCTGACCGGGCGCTACCTCTTCGCACGCAAGGTGACCGTGCAGTATCCGGAGGAAAAGACCCCGATGTCGCCGCGCTTCCGCGGTCTGCACGCGCTGCGCCGCTATCCCAACGGCGAGGAGCGCTGCATCGCCTGCAAGCTCTGCGAGGCGGTCTGCCCGGCGCTGGCCATCACCATCGACTCCGAACAGCGGACCGACGGCACCCGGCGCACCACCCGCTACGACATCGACCTGTTCAAGTGCATCTACTGCGGCTTCTGCGAGGAGGCCTGTCCGGTCGATTCGATCGTCGAGACGCACATCTTCGAGTACCACTTCGAGAACCGTGGCGAGCAGATCATGACCAAGGACAAGCTGCTGGCGATCGGGGACCGCTATGAAAAGGAGATCGCGGCCGCCCGTTCGGCGGACGCGGTCTACCGCTGAGCCAGGGATCGACGATGACCTTCGAACTCCTCCTGTTTTACGTCTTCGGCGCGATCCTGCTCGGGGCGGCGCTGGCGTTGATCACGGTGCGCAACCCCGTGTATGCGGCGCTGTTTCTGGTGCTGTGCTTCTTCACCGCCGCGGCGATCTGGCTGCTCGCCGAGGCGGAGTTCCTGGCGATCGTGCTGGTGCTCGTGTATGTCGGCGCGGTGATGGTGCTGTTCCTGTTCGTGGTGATGATGCTGGACATCAATGTGGAGCAGCTGCGCGAGGGCTTCACCGAGTACCTCCCCGCCGGCCTGGTGGTCGCGGCCGCGATGGCAACGGTGCTGACGCTGGTGATCACCCGCTTCATCACCATGGATCCGCCGGAGCCGGCCGGGGCCGATTACGCGAACACGCTCGAGCTCGGCCGGATCCTGTATACCGACTACGTCTATCCGTTCGAGATCGCGGCGGTGATCCTGCTGGTGGCGATCATCGCCGCGATCTCGCTGACCATGCGGCGACGGCCGGACACGAAGTCCATCGACCCGACCGAACAGATGAAGGCGCGCCGCGAGGACCGGGTCCGGCTGGTCTCGATGGAGTCGGAGCCAAGGGAACGCAAGAAGAAAAAGGGCGCTTAGAAGAACGCTGCAGAGGGACCTCGTCACCGCACGTGCGGCACGGGAACCGGGGAGGCATGGCCGGGATCGCGAGCCTGCGGATCGTCGCCGTGCGCCGCGGTCCGCTGGCGGCTCACGGCCGCGCCCTGCGATGACGGACTGAAGCGGCGTTTGTTTGCACAACCAAGCCTGGCGGCCTGCGTGCCGCCCGCGATGAAGACGGGCTCCGGGCGACCGGGCCCTCACAGGGGATTCAGGACCAACTCATGATTACGCTGTCGCACTTTCTGGTGCTCGCCGCGCTGCTGTTCTCGATCAGCGTGGCCGGCATCTTCCTGAACCGGAAGAACGTGATCGTTCTGCTGATGTGCATCGAGCTGATGCTGCTGTCGGTGAACATCAACTTCATCGCCTTCGCGTTCTTCCTGCAGGACCTCGCGGGCCAGGTCTTCGTGTTCTTCATCCTCACCGTCGCCGCGGCGGAGGCGGCGATCGGGCTGGCGATCCTTGTCCTGCTGTTCCGCAATCGGGGCACCATCAACGTCCAGGATCTGGACGCAATGAAGGGGTAGGCCGGGATGGACACCGTATATCTGATTATCGTACTCGCACCGCTGCTGGCCGCGGCGATCGCGGGGCTGTTCGGCCGGCAGATCGGCCGCATCGGCGCCCACAGCGTGACCATCCTCGCTGTCGGGCTCTCCTTCGTGCTGTCGGCCGTGGTCTTCTATCAGCACGTCTTCAACGGGGTGCCCGTCTACAACGAGACCGTCTACACCTGGATGTTCACCGATGGCCTGCACTTCGAGATCGGGTTCCTGGTGGACAACCTGACCGCGCTGATGATGCTGGTGGTCACCTTCGTGTCGCTGATGGTGCACGTCTACACCATCGGCTACATGGCGGACGATCCCGGCTACCAGCGCTTCTTCGCGTACATCTCGCTGTTCACCTTCGCGATGCTGATGCTGGTGATGGCGAACAACTTCCTGCAGCTGTTCTTCGGCTGGGAGGCGGTCGGTCTCGTCTCCTACCTGCTGATCGGGTTCTGGTACAAGCGCCCGACCGCGACCTACGCGAACATGAAGGCCTTCATCGTGAACCGGGTTGGCGACTTCGGCTTCCTGATCGGGATTGCGACGCTGGTCTTCTACGCCGGCAGCCTGAACTACACCGAGGTCTTCGCAGAGGCGGAGGCGATGCGCGACGCGGTCATCACCATCTGGCCGGGCTGGACCTTCGGCCTGCTGGACCTCGCGCTGATCTTCCTGTTCATCGGCGCGATGGGCAAATCCGCGCAGGTGCCGCTGCACGTGTGGCTGCCCGATTCCATGGAGGGCCCCACCCCGATCTCGGCCCTGATCCACGCGGCGACGATGGTGACCGCGGGCATCTTCATGGTCGCGCGCATGTCGCCGCTGTACGAGTACTCGGTGGCCGCCTTGTCCTTCATCCTGGTGATCGGTGCGATCACGGCCTTCTTCATGGGCCTGATCGGGCTGGTGCAGAACGACATCAAGCGGGTGGTCGCCTACTCCACGCTCTCGCAGCTCGGCTACATGACCGTGGCCCTGGGGGCCTCCGCCTACGCGGCGGCGGTATTCCACCTGATGACCCACGCCTTCTTCAAGGCGCTGCTGTTCCTGGCCGCGGGCTCGGTGATCATCGCGATGCACCACCTGCAGGACATGCGCGCGATGGGCGGCCTGCGTCGGTACATGCCGGTCACCTACGCGACCGCGCTGATCGGTTCCCTCGCGCTGATCGGCTTCCCGTTCTTCTCCGGTTTCTTTTCCAAGGACGCGATCATCGAGGCGGTCGGGTACTCGCAGACCCCCGGGGCGACCTTCGCCTACTGGCTGGTGCTGCTCGGGGTGTTCGTGACCGCGCTGTACACCTTCCGCATGTTCTTCCTCGTGTTCCACGGCGAGGAACGCTTTGATCAGGCGCACAAGTACATGCCGGATCATGGCGATGACCATCACGACGAGAACGGTGACGAGCACCACCACGACCACGGCCCGCTGAAGCCGAAGGAGTCGCCGTGGGTGGTCACCGTGCCGCTGGTGCTGCTGGCGATCCCGTCGGTGGTGGCGGGCTACTTCATCGGCCCGATCCTGTTCGGTGACTTCTTCGCCGACAGCCTGTTCGTGCTCGAGGAACAGGACGTGCTGGCCCAGAAGGGCAAGGGCTACACCGGCGTGCTCGCGTTCGTGCTGCATGGCCTGATGCTGCCGGCCTTCTGGCTGGCCATGGCCGGCCTGGTCAGCGCATGGTATCTGTACATCAGGCGGCCGGACCTGCCGGGCGTGATTGCGCACCGGCTGCGGCTCGGCGTGCGCATCCTCGAGGCGAAGTACGGCTTCGACACCTTCAATGACCGGGTCCTGGCCGGCGGATCGCGCCGTCTCGGCCACTGGCTGTGGCGCTACGGGGATGTCTTCGCGATCGACGGGGTGCTGGTCAACGGCACCGCGCGTTCGGTGGGCTGGATCGCCGCCCGCGCGCGCTCGATCCAGACCGGTTTTCTCTACCACTATGCCTTCGTGATGATCATCGGCCTGCTGGTCCTGATCTTCGCCTTCGTGATCTGAATGCCTGCCGTGATATCGATCGTACGAACCACCGCCTCGGGACCGCAGCAGCGCGCCGCCGACCGCTCCCCGGCGCACCGGGCGCCGGGGCCGACAGGCCTGTCCGCATGCCCCGCACCGGCTTCATCAAGGAACGACCATGTCTACTGAGTGGCCCATCCTGAGTCTGTTGATCTGGCTGCCCATCCTCGGCGGGTTCCTCACGCTCACCGCCGGGCGGGACGCACCCCTGGTCGCGCTGCGGCTGGGGCTTGCGGTGGCCGTGGCCACCTTCGTCGCGAGCCTGTTCCTCTGGCTCGGCTTCGAGCGCGGGACCGCGGAGATGCAGTTCCAGGAGTTCCGTCCCTGGATCGCGGCCTTCAACGTGCACTACCACCTGGGGGTGGACGGCATCTCGATGCCGCTGATCCTGCTGACCACGCTGACCACGGTACTGGTGGTGATCGCCGCCTGGGGCTCGGTGAAGGAGCGCGTCGCCTACTACCTCGCGGCCTTCCTGGTCATGCAGGGGCTGATGATCGGCATGTTCTCGGCGCTGGATGCGGTCCTGTTCTACGTGTTCTTCGAGGCGATGCTGATCCCGATGTTCCTGGTCATCGGCATCTGGGGCGGCCCGCGGCGCGTGTACGCGACGATCAAGTTCTTCCTGTACACCTTCCTCGGCTCGGTCTTCATGCTGATCGCGCTGATCTACATGTACGTCCAGTCCGGCGGCAGCTTCGCGATCCTCGACTTCCACCAGCTGCCGCTGCCGATGACCGCGCAGATCCTGATCTTCCTCGCCTTCTTCGCGGCCTTCGCGGTGAAGATCCCGATGTTCCCGGTACACACCTGGCTGCCGGATGCCCACGTGGAGGCGCCCACCGGCGGCTCCGTGATCCTGGCCGCGGTCATGCTGAAGATCGGCGGCTACGGGTTCCTGCGCTTCAGCCTGCCGATCACGCCGGATGCGGCCGCGGTGCTTGACGTGCTGGTGATCACGCTGTCGCTGATCGCGATCGTCTACATCGGCCTGGTCGCCCTGATCCAGAGCGACATGAAGAAGCTGATCGCCTACTCCTCGATCGCGCACATGGGCTTCGTGACCCTGGGCTTCTTCATCGCCTTCATGATCTACCGCAACACCGGCGACTGGAGTGGCGCCACCCTCGGCATCGCCGGCGGCATGGTGCAGATGATCTCGCACGGCTTCATCTCGGCGGCGATGTTTCTCGCAGTCGGGGTGCTGTACGACCGGCTGCACAGCCGCAACATTGCCGACTACGGTGGGGTGGTGAACACCATGCCCTGGTTCGCCGTGTTCTTCGTACTGTTCGCGATGGCGAACACCGGGCTGCCCGGCACCTCGGGTTTCGTCGGCGAGTTCATGGTGATCCTGGCGGCCTTCCGCGCCGACTTCTGGCTGGCCTTCCTGGCGGCCACCACGCTGATTCTGGCCGCAGCCTACACGCTCTGGCTGGTGAAGCGGGTGGTCTTCGGCGAGATCGGCAATGACAACGTCGCCCAGCTGAAGGATCTGGATCGCCGAGAATTCTTCGTGATGGGCGTGCTGGCCTTCTTTGTGCTGCTGCTCGGGGTCTGGCCGGCTCCGTTGCTCGAGGTCATGAACGCGACCATCGACCACCTGGTCGTGCACATCGCCGAGTCGAAGCTGCCTGCGCTCTGATACGGGACCTGACATGAATTTCGAGATTCCTGCCTTCCTGCCCGCCGTGCCCGAGATGTTCGTGCTGGCCATGGCCTGCCTGATCCTGGCGCTGGACGCCTTCCTGCCCGATTCCCGCCGCGATATCACCTACGGGCTGGTGCAGGCGACCCTGGCGGGCGCCGCGGTCCTGACCCTCTGGCTCGCCGGGCCCGAGACGCAGACGACCTTCAGCGGAACCTTCGTCGCCGACCCGATGAGCGACGTGCTGAAGCTCGCGATGTATGGGGTGACCTTCTTCGTGTTCCTGTACGCGCGTCCCTACCTGATCGAACGCGACATCTACCGGGGGGAGTTCTACGTACTGGGCCTGTTCGCCGTGCTCGGCATGATGGTGATGATCTCCGCGCACAACTTCCTCACGCTGTACCTCGGGCTCGAGCTGCTGGCGCTGTCTTCCTATGCCCTGGTGGCCTTCTGGCGCGACTCGATGCGCGCGTCGGAGGCGGCGATGAAGTACTTCGTGCTCGGAGCGCTGGCCTCCGGGCTGCTGCTCTACGGGCTGTCGATGATCTACGGCATGACCGGCAGCCTGGACATCGCCACCGTCGCGGCCGCGCTGCGCGCGACGGAGGAGGGCATGAACGTGCCGCTGGTCTTCGGCCTCGTCTTCGTGGTCGTGGCCGTCGCCTTCAAGCTGGGGGCGGTGCCGTTCCACATGTGGGTGCCGGACGTCTACGACGGGGCGCCCACCGCGGTCACCCTGTTCATCGCCACCGCACCGAAGATCGCCGGTTTCGCGCTGCTGATGCGCCTGCTGGTCGAGGGCCTGGGCCCGCTGCACGGCGACTGGGGCGACATGCTCGTGGTGCTCGCCGTCCTGTCGCTCGCGGTCGGCAACGTGATCGCGATCGCCCAGACCAGTCTCAAGCGCATGTTCGCGTACTCGACCATCGCCCACGTCGGCTTCCTGTTCATGGGTGTCCTGGCGGGCACCGAAACCGGCTATGCATCGGCGATGTTCTACATCATCGTGTACGCGCTGACGGCGGCCGGCGGCTTCGGAATGATCATCCTGCTGTCGGGTCGCGGCCACGAGGCCGATCAGCTCGACGACTTCAGGGGGCTCGCGCGCCGGAACCCCTGGTTCGCGTTCATCATGCTGCTGCTGCTGTTCTCCATGGCCGGGGTGCCGCCCACCGTCGGTTTCTTCGCCAAGCTGTCGGTGATCCAGGCGGCGATCGGTGCCGGCTACGTGTGGCTGGGCATCTACGCCGTGGTCTTCTCGATCATCGGCGCCTTCTACTACCTCCGGGTGGTGAAGCTGATGTTCTTCGACGATCCGGTGGAGGAGCGGGCCGCGGCGGACCGCGGCGGCGTGTTCGCGACCGCGATCAGCGTGAACGGACTCGCGGTGCTGCTGCTGGGGATCTTCCCCGGCCTGCTGCTGACCCTCACCCACTACGCGGTGGCGGGCTGACGCCCGGAACGCCGAACAGGCAGGGGACAGATGTACAGATCTGTCCCCGGGGGGGCGCCCCACGCCAACCCTCCCTGGCAGGCGGGGGAGGGGGCTTTAAAGTCGGGGGACAGATTTGCAAATCTGTCCCCAGGGGGATTCGCCGCGCAGGTCCATGACGGTTGGCGCAAGACTATTCGTGCATCATCCGGGGGGGTGCATGACCATCGAGGAATTGCGAGCGAGCGGCCGGCTTCCGAGTCCGAAGGGGGTTGCGCTGTCGGTGATGCGGCTCAGCCGCCGCGATGACGTGACGATGGAGAAGATCGCGGAGGTCGTGCAGACGGATCCCGCGCTCACGGGGCGGCTGATCCGGCTCGCGAACTCCGCGCTGCACGCGGGCCGGCCGGTGGCCGCGGTGCGCGACGCGGTGGTGCGGCTCGGGCTGTGTACCGTGACCCGGGTCACGCTCGGGTTCTCGCTGGTGGATCAGTACCGCGACGGACCCTGCAAGGCCTTCGACTACGAGCGCTTCTGGTCCCGATCGCTGCTGATGGCGCTGGCCGCCCGCGAGTTCGGCGCGCGCGCGCGGCTGCGGGGGGTCGAGGAGCTCTTCGCCTGCGGGCTGCTGGCGGACATCGGCAGTCTTGCGCTGGCGACCGCCTGTCCGTCGGAATACGGCGAGGTGCTGCGCAGGGCGGAGCAGGGGGATGCGCCGCTGCTGCGTCTGGAACGGCAGGTCCTGCAGACGGACCACGACGAGTGTACCGCCGAACTGCTGCGCGAGTTCGGCATCCCGGAGACGCTGGCGGAGCCGGTCTACTACCATCGGTGCCCCGCGGCCTCGGGGTTTGCCCCCGGTTCGCGGCCCGAGCGGATCCTGCAGACGCTGGCGCTCGCGAGTCGGGTTGCGGATCTCGGGTTCGCATCGGAGGCCGCGCGGGCGGAACTCCGGTCGGCCCTGATGACCGAGGCGGCACAGATCGGCCTCGACGCCGAATCCCTGGACACGCTGATGGAGCGCATCGTCGGCGACTGGCATGAATGGAGTCAGCTGCTCAGGGTGCCGGTGCGCTTCGCCCAGCCCTTTGCCCGGATGTCCGGATCGGAACCGGTCCTCCGCGATCACGGGCATGACCCGGTTCCGTTGCGCGTGCTGCTGATCGAGGAGGATCCCTCGAGCCGCCTGCTGCTCAGCGGCATCGTCTCCAGGCTCGGCCACACGGTCTATCCGGCGGTGAACAGGGAGGAGGCACTGGCGCTCGCGCTGGAGGTGGTCCCGCAGGTCGTGATCACCGACTGCGCGCGTCCGGCCGGGGACGATCTCGAGTTCTGCCATTCGCTGCGCGCGACGGACTGGGGGCGCTCGGTCTACCTGATCGCGCTGACCGGGGCCGAGGGCGAGGCCGGGTCGCCCGAACAACTCGGGCTGGATGCGGACGACTATCTGCCCGGACCGGTGAGCGTTCCGCTGATGCGGCTGCGACTGCGCACCGCCTCCCGCCACGTGAGCCTGCTCCAGGAGCGCGAACGCGATCGGGCGCGTCTGGCGAGACTGGCCTCCGACCTGGCCGTCAGCAACCGCCGGCTGGAGGAGGCCGCGCTCACGGACCCGCTCACGAACCTGCCGAACCGGTGTGCGGGCATGGAGTTCCTGGCCCGGGCCTGGAGCGCCGCAGACCGGTACGGGCAGCCGCTGGCCATGATGATGATCGACGTGGACGGCCTGCAGGCAATCAACGGGCTGCACGGTCACCGGACAGGGGATGAGGTGGTGATCGCGGTGGCCTCGGTTCTTCGGGCATCGGGACGCCGATGCGACCACATCTCGCGGATGGGCGGCGCCGAGTTCCTGGTGATCTGTCCGAACACGCAGACCGGCTCGCTCCACGCGGTGGCCGAGCGGCTGCACGATGCGGTCCATGCACTGGGGATTACGGCCGGCGGCCAGGCGGTACCGGTTACGATCGGCATCGGGCTCGCGAGCAGGGAGGGCGACATGCACGACCCGGAGGCCCTGATCCGTGCCGCCGATCGCGCACTGCGGGCCGCCAAGAAGGCCGGCCAAGACCGGATCCGGCGGGTGGAACGCGGGCGGATACAGGCCGTCGGTGGTTGATGCCGGGCGGTGCGCGGGTCGCCTCGTCCCGGGCTCGCGGAGCCCTCGAGTCTTGCGCATCCCCCACCGTTTTGCTATTGTTCCGTTTCTCCGGTGCGGGGTGGAGCAGTCTGGCAGCTCGTCGGGCTCATAACCCGAAGGTCGCAGGTTCAAATCCTGCCCCCGCTACCAATGATGAACAGCCAAGACCCGCGCCCCGCTCCGGCGCGGGTTTTTTTGTGACCCCAATTCAAAGGGGACAGATTTATTTGAATCTGTCCCCTCGATCGCGCCCAGAGGCCGCTCCCACGACGCGATTCCCGGCATGCGTCCGCAGCCCTTTACCGCGCAGAGGCCCCTGCGGTACTATACCGCTCCCGCGTGGCTGGACGGCTTTACGCCGCGCGGGCCCTGATTGGAAGGATGGTCCGCGTGGCGGTCCTCCCTTGGGGCTGAGATGGAGTTCGCCGGTGGCCGGCAGCCGCGTGGAGCAATCCCGCAGGTCGTCCGCAGGCACATGCCTTGAGGCCCCAACCGGGGCCTTTATTGTTGGGTCCGCGATCTTCGACTCCGGTCGGTGATCCGGGGTAGCGAAGGCTTGGCGGACGCGGGTGAGGCCGGCGACCGTATCCGGGGGCGGTTGGGCGCCCCTTTTTTGTTGGTGCCGGGCGCGCCCGGCGAATCGGGGCCCGTGGCCGGGCCCGGGAGCAGGATGGCGTTGGAGAAGTCGGAGGAACTCGGAGCGATGCTGAGGCCCGTGGTGGGATCGCTGGGCTTCGACCTCTGGGGTCTCGAATACCATGCGGGGTCGCGGCCGGCGCTGCTGCGGCTCTACATCGATCACCCGGACGGCATCACCGTGGATGACTGCGGCAATGTCAGCGAGCAGGTGAGTGCGGTGCTGGACGTCGAGGAGCCCATCCGGGGTGACTACGTCCTGGAGGTCTCGAGCCCGGGAATCGAACGCCCCCTGTTCACCGCTGCGCAGTACCGGCAGTACCTGGGCAGCGAGGTGAAGGTGCGGCTGGCCTGGCCCGAACATGGCCGGCGCAACTACCGTGGCCGCCTGCTGTCCGTGTCCGGTGATGGCGTCGAGATCGAGGTCGATGGCGATGCCTTCCTGCTGCCATTCGGTGCAATCGCCAGGGCGCGGTTGCTGGAGCCGGCCGGGTCCGGTCGTTGATGAACCATCGGTGGCAGTCCGCCGACGTCGTGGAGATGTATTGAATGAACAAGG
The DNA here is from genome assembly GCA_011389655.1 of Thioalkalivibrio sp. Taxonomy (GTDB): domain Bacteria; phylum Pseudomonadota; class Gammaproteobacteria; order Ectothiorhodospirales; family Ectothiorhodospiraceae; genus Thioalkalivibrio. Next base: position 15,468 of record JAABTX010000012.1, on the reverse strand, counting down.
AGATCCTGCTGGTCGTCGACGCCGTGTCGAACGAGAAGGGCGTGGACAAGAGCGTCATCTTCGAGGCGTTGGAGTCGGCGCTGGCCATGGCGACCCGCAAGCGCCACGGCGGCAAGATGGACGTGAGGGTGAAGATCGACCGCAATTCCGGCGACTACGAGGCCTTCCGGCGCTGGACCGTACTGGACGATGACGACCCGGAATTCGAATCGCCGGAGCACCAGATCCTGCTTTCCTACGCGCGCCAGACGCACCCGGACATCGAGGTCGGCGACGTGATCGAGGAGCCGGTCGAGGCCGTCGACTTCGGCCGCATCGCGGCACAGACGGCGAAGCAGGTGATCGTGCAGAAGGTGCGCGAAGCGGAGCGCGCGAAGGTGGTGGAGGAATACCAGTCGCGGGTCGGCGGCCTGGTGATGGGCATCGTGAAACGCACCGACCGCAACGGTGTCTACATTGACCTCGGCGGCAACGCCGAGGCCTTCGTGCCGCGCGAACACATGATTCCCCGCGAGTCCGTGCGCAACAACGACCGGCTCCGGGGCTACCTGCGCGAGATCCGCCCGGAGGCCCGTGGCCCGCAACTCTTCATCAGTCGTACGGTGCCCGAGTTCCTGATCGAGCTGTTCAAGCTGGAGGTCCCGGAGGTCGGCCAGAACATCATCGAGATCATGGGCGCGGCCCGGGATCCGGGCATGCGGGCGAAGATCGCGGTGCGCTCCAACGATCCCCGGCTGGACCCGGTGGGGGCCTGCGTCGGAATGCGCGGCTCGCGTGTGCAGTCGGTTTCGAACGAACTGGCCGGCGAGCGCATCGACATCATCGTCTGGAACGAGAACCCGGCGCAGTTCGTGATCAACGCGATGTCGCCCGCCGAGGTGCTGTCGATCGTGGTGGACGAGGACAAGCAGAGCATGGACATCGCGGTCGCGGAGGACAAGCTCTCCCTGGCGATCGGGCGCGGCGGCCAGAACGTGCGTCTGGCGTCGCAGCTGACGGGCTGGGATCTGAACGTGATGACCGAGGCGCAGGCGGCCGAGAAGAGCGACGCCGAGGCGCAGGTGGTCCAGCAGCAGTTCATGGACTCCCTGGACGTTGACGAGGAGGTCGCGGCGATCCTGGTGCAGGAGGGATTCACCACCCTCGACGAGGTGGCATATGTCGATGAGCAGGAGCTGCTGGGAATCGAGGAGTTCGATGCGGACATCGTCGCGGAGCTCCGCTCGCGCGCGAGCGACGCACTGCTGACACGGGCGATCGCCGCCGAGGAGCAGCTCGAGGGCGCACAGCCCGCGGACGACCTGATGAACATGGAGGGGATGACCCCGGCGCTGGCCAACAAGCTGGCGGCGCACGGCATCTGCAGCATGGAAGATCTGGCCGAGCAGGCGGTCGATGACGTGGTGGAGGTCACCGGCATCGATGCCGAGCAGGCGGCCGAGCTGATCATGACGGCGCGGGCCCCCTGGTTCGCGGCCGACGCCTGAGGCCGCCCGTGGCCGGTGGAACCAGCGCGCGCTTCGAGCGTATAGAATTGGACAGGAGGTAGGCGCAATGTCGCAGATAACGGTACAGCAACTCGCGGAATCGGTAGGTACGCCGGTCGAGCGCCTGATCGGCCAGCTGAAGGAGGCCGGTGTCGAGGTGGAAGGCCCGGCCGCCCGGGTGACCGACGCGGAGAAGCTGCGCCTGCTGGCGCACCTCCGCGAGACGCACGGCGGTGCCGAAAAGGGCGATGGCGACCGGGTGACGCTGAAGCGCCGTGCGACCACGCAGACCCTGAAGGTCAATGCCGGGCAGGGGCGGACCAAGACCGTCAACGTCGAGGTGCGCAAGCGCCGCCAGCTCCTGCGCAAGCAGCCGGAGGTCGCCCCGGAACCGGTCGCCGAGCCCGTCCCGGAAACGGTTCCGGAACCCGCGGTAACGGAGGCGCCGGCGCCCGAGCCCGCCCCGGAGATGCCGGTTGCCGAGGCCACGCCGGCGGTCGAACCGGAGATGCCGGTGGCTGCCGAGCCGGCCGAGCCCGAGGCGCCGCCGGCGCCCGAGCCGGAGGCCGAGCCTGAAAAGGCGGAAGCGGCCCCGACGCGGCCGCTCAGTCGCACCGAGCAGCTCGCCCGCCAGGTGGAGGTCGAACGCGACGCGATGCGTCGCGCGGTCGAACAGCGCCAGCAGGAACAGGAAGAGCGGCGGCAGCGGCAGGAACAGAAGCAGCGGGAAGAGGAGGCCGCGGCGCGCGCGAAGGCCGAGGAGAAGGCGCGCATGGAGCGCAAGGAAGAGGTGCTCAGGGAGCTCGCGGACAAGGAGGTGAAGGCCCGGCAGGAGGCCGCGGCCAAGGCCGAGCCGGCGAAGAAGAAGGGTCGGCGCGGTGGCCGCGAGCCCGAGGGCGGCCGCCGGGAGCTGCACGTGACCGGCGAGCGGCGCGGACGCCGGGAAAAGGGCAGGAGCCGCGTGGCGCAGACCGCCGCCGCCGCCGCAGTGGCCAGCAAGCACGGCTTCGCGCGGCCGACCGCGCCGGTGGTGCGCGAGATCGAGGTGCCGGAGACCATCACCGTGGGCGAGCTGGCCCAGGCGATGGCCATCAAGGCGCCGCAGCTGATCAAGGCGCTGATGGGCATGGGCGTGATGGCGACGATCAACCAGAGCATCGACCAGGACACCGCGGTGCTGGTGGTCGAGGAGATGGGGCACAAGGCGATCCCCGCCCAGGCCCGAAGCATCGAGGACGAGATCACCCTGGACATCGAGCAGAGCCTGGACATGAAGCCGCGTCCGCCGGTGGTCACGGTGATGGGGCACGTGGACCACGGGAAGACCTCGCTGCTGGACTATATCCGCAAGGCCAAGGTCGCCTCGGGCGAGGCCGGCGGCATTACCCAGCACATCGGTGCCTATCACGTCCCGAACACGCGGGACGGCATCACCTTCCTGGACACTCCGGGACATGCCGCATTCACCGCGATGCGGGCCCGGGGCGCAAAGGCCACGGACATCGTGATCCTGGTGGTCGCCGCGGACGACGGCGTGATGCCGCAGACCATGGAGGCGATCGAGCACGCGAAGGCCGGCGGCGTACCGCTGGTGGTCGCCGTGAACAAGATCGACAAGCCGGACGCGGATCCCGAGCGGGTGATGAACGAGCTGGCCCAGCGCGAGGTGATACCGGAGGCCTGGGGCGGCGACACGCAGTTCGTCCAGGTCTCGGCTCTGACCGGCCAGGGCGTCGACGAACTGCTGGAGGCGGTGGGGCTGCAGGCCGAGCTGATGGAACTGAAGGCGCCCGACGAGGGTCCGGCGCGCGGCGTGGTGATCGAGTCGCGCCTGGACAAGGGGCGGGGACCGGTCGCGACGGTCCTGGTGCAGTCCGGCTCCCTGAAGCACGGCGACATCGTGCTGAGCGGACAGGAGTATGGCCGCGTGCGCGCGATGTTCGACGATACCGGCTCGGGAGTGAAGGAGGTCGGGCCGTCGATGCCGGTGGAGGTGCTCGGCCTGTCGGGCGTGCCCAACGCCGGGGACGAGGTCCTCGTGGTCGCGGACGAGAAGACCGCGCGCGAGGTGGCCGCGCACCGCGAGACCCGCCAGCGCGAGCACAAGCTGGCCGCGCAGCAGGCCGCCAAGCTGGAGAACATCTTCAACCAGATGCAGGAAGGCCAGGTCGCGACCGTGAACATCCTGCTGAAGGCGGATGTCCAGGGCTCGGCCGAGGCGCTGCGCGATTCGCTGATCAAGCTCTCCACCGACGAGGTCCGGGTGAAGGTGGTGTCCACCGGCGTGGGCGGCATCTCGGAGTCCGACATCAACCTCGCGATGGCCAGTCAGGCGATCATCATCGCGTTCAATGTGCGTGCCGACGCGGGTGCGCGCCGCCTTGCCGCGGACAACGACGTCGATATCCGCTACTACTCGGTGATCTACGAGGCGATCGAGGACGTGAAGCACGCGCTCTCCGGCCTGCTGTCGCCAGAGACACGGGAGGAGATCGTCGGTCTGGCCGAGGTGCGCGACGTCTTCAAGGCCTCGGGCTTCGGTGCGGTCGCCGGCTGCCTGGTGGTCGAGGGCACGGTCCGGCGCGGCAACCCGATCCGCGTGCTGCGCGATAACGTGGTGATCTACGAGGGCGAACTGGAGAGCCTGCGGCGCTTCAAGGAAGACGTCAGCGAGGTCCGTACCGGCACGGAGTGCGGGATCGCGGTGAAGAATTACAACGATGTCCGTCCCGGTGACCAGATCGAGGTGTATCAGCGGGTTGAAGTGGCCCGGACGCTCTGATGACGGCCCGTCGGGACTATCAGCGCAGTGATCGCGTGGGCGACCAGATGCAGCGCGAGCTGGCCGAGCTGATCCGGCTCGAGGTCAAGGACCCGCGCGTCGGCATGGTGACCCTCTCCGGGGTGGAGGTCTCGCGCGACCTCGCGCATGCGAAGGTCTTTTTCACCCAGCTCGGCGGGGAGGAAAAGGGGCGGGAGGCGGAGCAGGGGCTGAACCACGCGGCCGGCTACCTGCGTCACGAACTGGGCGCGCGCATGCGCCTGCGCACCGTGCCGCAGCTGCGTTTCATCTACGACGATACCCCCGAGCGGGGCGCGCGCCTGTCGGCCCTGATCGATTCGGCGATCGCCGAGGACGAGGCCCACCATGCCGGGGAACCGCCGCCGGAGGATTCCGGCGGCCGGGACGACGACCGCTGAGGGGTCGGGCGGGATACCCCAGCGGTGTCCCTCTCCGGCCTCCGCCGCATGCCGATCCAGCGCCGCGACATCGACGGCATCATCCTGCTGGACAAGCCCCGGGGATGGACCTCCACCCAGGCGCTGGGGCGGGTGAAGTACCTGCTGGCCGCGCGCAAGGCGGGGCACACCGGCAGTCTCGATCCCCTGGCGACCGGTCTGCTGCCGCTCTGCTTCGGCCAGGCGACGAAGGTCTCCGGCTGGCTGCTGGACGCCGACAAGCACTACGAGGCGGTGGCCCGGCTGGGCCTGGTCACCACGACCGGCGACATGGAAGGCGAGGTGCTGCGGGAGGCTCCGGTGCCCTCCCTGTCCGCCGGCGCGATCGAACGGGCCTGCGCCGGTCTGCGCGGCGAGATCCGGCAGGTGCCCCCGATGCACTCGGCACTGAAACACCAGGGCCGGCGCCTCTATCAGCTCGCGCGTGCGGGCGTCGAGGTGGCACGGCCGGCGCGCACGGTGCAGGTGCATGCGCTCAGCGCGTCGCTGGTGGCTCCCGACCGGCTGCGGCTGGCGGTCCGGTGCAGCAAGGGCACCTACATCCGCACCCTGGTCGAGGACCTGGGCCAGGCGCTCGGCTGCGGTGCGACGGTCGCGGAACTGCGCCGGACCGGCCATGGGGCCTTCGCGGCAACCGACATGGTGACGCTGGAGACCCTCGAGGCCGCGGCCGCGGAGGCGGGGCCGCAGGGTCTCGAGCGCTGGCTGCTGCCGGCCGACCGGGCGCTGGCGGACCGGCCGGCGGTCCGGCTGGACGCCGCGAGCAGCCGGTTCCTGCGTCAGGGGCAGCCGGTGTTCGTCCCGGGGGTGCGGGAGACGGGGCCATTGCGCCTCTACGATGCCGCGGGCGTCTTCATCGGCGTCGGGTCGCTGCAGGACGACGGCCGGGTGGCGCCGCGCCGTCTGTTCGTTTCGCCGGTTTCCTGTTAATTCATGCCGCTGGCATGCTAATATTTCGCGCCTTTGGGGGACCTCGTACGGTCACGGGGTTCTGCGTGCGCGGCCGGCACCCATCCCGGCCGTGTGCACGGCCCCGCCAGTGCAGATGAAGCCGCACAGTGCGCTGCGGGGCGCCGGCGGCCGCACCAGGGGCAGACAACAGGTTCTTTTCGTTTTCAGGAGTCGAGCAAGACATGCCATTCAACACCGAAACCAAGACGGCCATCGTCGAGGAACATGGTCGGGGTCCCAAGGACACCGGCTCGCCCGAGGTCCAGGTTGCCCTGCTGACCAAGCGCATCCAGCACCTGATGGGGCACTTCGAGACCCACAAGAAGGACCATCACTCGCGCCGCGGACTGCTGAAGATGGTCAATCAGCGCCGCAAGCTGCTCAGCTATCTGAAGGGCAAGGATCAGCAGCGTTACCAGGCGCTGGTGCAGACCCTCGGGCTGCGTCGGTAAGTCCACCTCGGAGCGGGAAGGAAAGCGTGTCATACAAGAAGACATTTGAGTACGGTAATCACACGGTCGTGATGGAGACTGGCGACATCGCCCGTCAGGCCAACGGGGCTGTGCTGGTCAACGTGGCGGACACCGTGGTGCTGGTCACCGTGGTCGCGCGCAAAGAGGCCGATCCCGGCCGCGACTTCTTCCCGCTGACGGTGAACTACCAGGAGCGGACCTATGCGGCCGGCAAGATTCCCGGCGGCTTCTTCAAGCGCGAGGGACGCCCGAACGAGAAGGAGACGCTGACCAGCCGGCTGATCGACCGGCCGCTGCGGCCGCTCTTCCCGGAGGGCTTCAAGCACGAGACGCAGGTCATCGCGACGGTGATGTCCATCAATCCCGAGGTGGATCCGGACATCCCTGCGCTGATCGGCGCCTCCGCCGCGCTGGCGGTCTCCGGCGTCCCCTTCGCAGGGCCGGTCGGTGCCGCCCGGGTCGGGTATCGTGATGGCGGCTACCTGCTGAATCCCACGGCCAGCGAGCTGGCCACGTCGGAACTGGATCTGGTGGTCGCGGGAACCGAGAACGCCGTGATCATGGTGGAGTCCGAGGCCCACGAACTGTCGGAGCAGGTGATGCTGGGCGCCGTGATGTACGGCCACGAGCAGATGCAGGCCGCGATCACCGCGATCCGCGAACTGGCGGCGGCCGCCGGCAAGCCGGCCTGGGACTGGACGGCCCCCGAGGGCGCCCACGGCCTCGAGGACCAGATCGCGGCGATGGTCCGTGACGACCTGGTCAGTGCCTACCAGATCGCCGAGAAGCAGGCCCGGACGGACCGCCTGAACAGCCTGCGCTCGGATGTGGTCCAGCGGCTGGCGACGGGCGCGGAGGGCGCCCCCTCCGCCGAGGCGGTGAAGACCGCCTTCCACGATCTCGAGTACCGCATCGTCCGCGACCGTATCCTCGACGGCAATCCGCGTATCGACGGCCGCGACGCCCGCACCGTTCGGCCGATCACCGTGCAGACCGGTCTCCTGCCGCGCGCCCACGGTTCGGCCCTGTTCACCCGCGGCGAGACCCAGGCGCTGGTGGTGGCCACTCTCGGCACCGACCGTGACGCTCAGGTGATCGATGCGATCGAGGGCGAGCGCCGCGAGCGCTTCATGCTGCACTACAACTTCCCGCCGTACTGCACCGGCGAGACCGGCATGGTCGGGACGCCGAAGCGCCGGGAGATCGGCCACGGCCGCCTGGCGAAGCGCGGCGTGCAGGCGGTGATGCCGACGGGTGACAGCTTCCCCTATGTAATCCGCGTGGTCTCCGAGATCACCGAGTCGAACGGCTCGAGCTCGATGGCATCGGTCTGCGGCACCAGCCTGGCGCTGATGGATGCCGGCATTCCGTTGAAGGCGCCGGTGGCCGGCATCGCCATGGGGTTGATCAAGGAGGGCGATCGCTTCGCCGTGCTGTCCGACATCCTCGGTGACGAGGATCACCTCGGCGACATGGACTTCAAGGTCGCCGGGACCCGGGATGGCGTGACCGCACTGCAGATGGACATCAAGATCGACGGCATCACCCGCGAGATCATGGAGCGGGCGCTGGACCAGGCCCAGGCCGGGCGTCTGCACATCCTCGAGCGGATGAGCGAGTCGATCAGCTCGCACCGCACCGAGATGTCGTCCTACGCGCCGCGTTTCCTCACCATGCGCATCAACCCGGAGAAGATCCGGGACGTGATCGGGAAGGGCGGCGCCACGATTCGGGCGCTGACCGAGGAGACCGGTACCTCCATCGACATCACCGATGACGGAACCGTGAAGATTGCCTCCACGGACCAGGCCGCCGGTGAAGAGGCCCGCCGCCGGATCGAGGAGCTGACCGCCGACGTCGAGGTGGGACGCGTCTACAGCGGGCGGGTCGTGAAGATCATGGACTTCGGCGCCTTCGTGTCGATCCTTCCGGGTCGCGACGGACTGGTGCACATCTCCCAGATCTCCAATGACCGGGTCGAGAACGTCACCGACTTCCTGAACGAGGGCGACACGGTGACCGTGAAGGTGCTGGAGGTCGACAAACAGGGACGCATCCGCCTCAGCATGAAGGCCGTCGAAGCCGCCTGATGTTCCCGGCAAGCGCGTGCGCCGCCACGGCGGCGTGCACCGCCCCGTTGGTGCGCCGGCGGGCCAAGTCTCTCTGAAGGTGCGGGTGGGCCGTGGATCTGGTCAGCATACGGAAGAGTTACCGGCGTTACGCACGGCACTATGACGTGATCTTCGGGCGTGTGTTCGCCCGGGGCCGCCGCCTCGCACTGGAGACGCTGGCCCCGGTCTCGGGCAAGCGTGTGCTGGAGGTCGGGGTGGGGACCGGTATCTCGCTGCCGTTCTATACCCCGGACGCCGAGGTCGTCGGCATCGATGTCAGCCGGGAGATGCTCGAGGTCGCGCGCCAACGCCTCGCCGAAGGGGACTGCTCGGCCGTGACCGGCCTGGTCGAGATGAATGCCGAACAGCTGGCCTTCACCGATGACAGCTTCGACGCGGTGGTCGCGATGTACGTCGCCTCGGTGGTGCCGAATCCCGACCGGCTGTTTGCCGAGATGTGGCGGGTCTGCAGGCCGGGAGGGCAGATCCTCGTGGTCAACCACTTCGCCTCGCGGCAGTGGATCCTGCGCAGCCTGGAACGCAGCCTGCGGCCGCTCTCCCGGGCGGTGGGATTCCGTCCGGACATGGAACTGAACGATTTCGTGGCGGTGACCGGTCGCGAGCCGGTGGCCATCGAGCCCGCGAGCCTGTTCGGCTACTGGAAGCAGGTGCAGTTCACCAAATCCCTCTGAACCGGGAGCGGCTCTCGGCCGCGCTGCCCTTCGCCCGGCGCGCCATCGCGGCTGGAAGCCGCTCCTACAGATCGGGGGTTCGTGGGAGCGGCCTCTGGCCGCGATGCCCTTCGCCGGGCGCGCCATCGCGGCTGGAAGCCGCTCCTACTGGCCTTCGGAGATTCATGGGGTCGACCTGTGAATCTTCCGATCGGGTCCTTCTTTGCCGGGCGTGCTCTGGAGTAGAGTAACGGAGTCTCCGCTTCCGCCTCAGGAGCCCGGCCCGGATGTCCATCGACTGGAAGTCCTACGACCCATCGCCCTTCTACGACGAGCTGATCGCCGCTCCGGGCAAGCCCCGCCCGGTGGCACGCAAGCTGATGGAGTACCTCAGTTCCCTGGATGACCGGGAGCTGCAGGTGCGCAAGCAGGCCGCTGATCACGCGATCCTCGAGATGGGCATCAGCTTCACGGTCTACAGCGAAGGCGAGAACATCGATCGCGCCTGGCCCTTCGACATCGTCCCGCGGGTGATCCCGAAGCGCGAGTGGGAGGGGGTGCAGGCCGGCCTCGTGCAGCGCCTGACCGCGCTGAACCTGTTCATCGACGACGTCTACAACGACCAGAGGATCTTCCGGGACAAGGTCCTGCCCAAGTACGTGCTGAACAAGTCGCGGAACTTCCGGGAACAGTGCCGCGGCATCAGGCCGCCGCACGGCGTATGGGCGCACATCTGCGGGTCCGACCTGGTGCGCGACCGGGACGGCACGCTGTACGTGCTCGAGGACAATCTCCGCGTCCCGTCGGGGGTGTCCTACATGCTGGAGAATCGCGAGGTGACCAAGCGGGTCTTCCCCGAGGTCTTCGAGAACTCCAGCATCCTCCCGGTGGACGAGTACCCCACACAGCTGTTCGACATGCTGGCCGCGATCTCGCCGCGGCCGCAGGACTACCCGGAGATCGCGGTGCTGACGCCCGGGATCTTCAACTCCGCCTACTTCGAACACTCCTTTCTCGCCCAGCGCATGGGCGCGGAGCTGGTGGAGGGCGCGGATCTCGTGGTTGGCGACGACGACTGCGTGTACATGCGCACCATCGAGGGGCTGGAGCGGGTGGACGTGATCTACCGTCGTATCGACGACGACTTCATGGATCCGGAGGAATTCAATCCGGACTCCCTGCTCGGGGTGCCGGGGCTGATGCGGGCCTGGCGCAACGGTAAGGTGGGGCTCGCAAACGCGCCGGGCTCGGGCGTGGCCGACGACAAGGTGATCTATGCCTACGTGCCGGCGATGATCCGGTACTACCTGGACCAGGAGCCGGTGATCCCCAACGTGCCGACCTATCTCTGCGTGAACGAGAAGGACCAGGCCTACGTGCTCGACCACCTGGACGAACTGGTGGTGAAGCCCGCGAACGAGTCCGGCGGCTACGGGATGCTGGTGGGTCCGCAGGCGTCGAAGAAGCAGCGGACCGAGTTCGCCCAGCTGATCAAGAAGGATCCGCGCAACTACATCGCGCAGCCGACACTGAACCTGTCGGTGGCCCCCACGCTCTGTGACGAGAGCCTGGAGCCCCGCCACCTCGACCTGCGGCCCTTCGTGCTGCAGGGTGTGCGCACGGACGTGACTGCCGGGGGCCTGACCCGGGTGGCGATGCGCAAGGGCTCCCTGGTGGTGAACTCCTCGCAGGGCGGCGGCAGCAAGGACACCTGGATCGTGGACGAGGAGGACTGAGATGCTCTCGAGGGTCGCGGAACGCGTGTATTGGCTGGCCCGTTACGTCGAGCGCGCGGAGAACACCGCGCGCATGGTGATGTCCTTCCACCTGGTCGCCCTGGACATGCCGAAATCGGTGCCGCTCACCTGGAAGAACCTGGTGGCGGTGACCGGCAAGGAGGACATCTTCGAGGAGCACTACCAGCGCGAGGACGAACGCAACTGCGTGAAGTTCCTGCTCGCGGATCACTACAACCCGAGCTCGGTCTCCAGCTCGCTGAAGTCGGCGCGGGAGAATGTACGCACCACCCGCGACCTCGTGCCCTCGGAGGCCTGGGAGATCGTCAACGAACTGTACCTGTTCGCGCGCGACAACCTCGACAGCGGTCTCGGGAAGCGCGGCCGCTACCAGTTCCTGACCGAGGTGGTGCAGCGCTGCCAGACGCTGACCGGGCTGCTGGCCGGCTGCATGAGCCACGATCCGGCCTACGACTTCATCCGCCTCGGGCGCAACCTGGAACGCGCGGACATGACCTCGCGCCAGATCGACGCCGGCGCCCTGCGCCTGCTGAAGCGGCCGGAGGGCGACGCGGCCGGTCCCTACGAGGGACTGTTGTGGACCGGCATCCTGCGCTCGCAGAGCGGCTTCCAGATGTACCGCCAGCACGTGAAGCGGCGCATCAACGGCGTCGACGTGGTCCGCTTCCTGCTGCAGGACATCCCGTTTCCGCGCGCGGTCGCACATTCGCTGGACTACGTGCGCGGCGCGATCGAGCGGTTGCCCCGCAATGAGGTGCCGCTGCGGCTGGCGCTGCAGGCGCGGCGGCACGTGCTCAAGGCCGAGGTCGATCAGCTGATCGATGACGATCGCCTGCACGACTTCATCGACGCGCTGCAGCAGGAGATCGCCGGGCTTCACGGTGCGATCGTCGATACCTGGTTCGCGCTGGACAGGGCCGCCTGAGGGCCGGGGGTTCGGCTGGTGCCCGGAGGCCCTGCCATGAGGTCATGCAGCCCATGAACGGCATGAAACAGGCGCAGGACACGGCGCCGCGTCGGCAGCCTGGCTCCCGGCGCGACGTGCTGCACGACTATGCGCCGGTCGCGGGGAATGCGGACGAGCTGCTTCTGCCCGACGGCAGGCCGCGGGCGCACTGGCTGCCGCTGCTGCGCGCGCTGGAGGCGCACGAGGGTGCCACGCTACGCGGCATCGGGCGGGAGACCCGGCGCCTGGTCGATGAGCTGGGGGTTACCTACCACGTCTATTCGGATCCCGCCGGCGTGCAGCGTCCCTGGCCGCTGGATGCGCTGCCCCAGTTGCTGGACCCCGGTGAATGGGCGTCGATCGAGCACGGCCTGTCCCAGCGGGCACGCCTCTTCGAATGGATCCTGAGGGATGTCTTCGGCCCGGGCGAACTGCTGCGGGCGAACCTGGTTCCCCCGGAGTTCCTCGCGGCGCACGCCGGCTTTCTGCCGGTGCTGAAGGGCTCCCTGCACGCCGGACTCCCGGTGGTCAGCCTGTATGCGGCCGACCTCGCCCGTGATCGGGACGGCCGGTTCCGGGTGATCGGCGACCGTGCCCAGGCGCCCTCCGGCAGCGGCTATGCGCTGCAGAACCGGGAAATCCTGTCGCGGACCTGGCCGGCCACCTTCGCCGAGCTCGGTGTGCGGGACCTGGGGCCGTTCTTCGACGGCCTGCACCGGGGACTGCGCGACCTGGTCCCGGATGTCGCGGAGCCGCGCATCGTGCTGCTCTCCCCGGGGCCGCTGAACGAGGCCTGGTTCGAACACGTGCTGCTGGCGCGCCGGCTCGGGCTGGTGCTGGTGCAGGGTCAGGACCTGGTCTTCCGTGATGGACGCATCTGGCTGAGCACGCTCGGGCAGCTGGAGCGCGTCGACGTGATCCTCCGCCGCGTGGATGACGCCTGGTGCGATCCGCTGAGCCTGGACCCGGATTCGCGGCTGGGCGTTGCCGGCCTGGTCGAGGCGGTGCGCCATCGCAACGTCGTGGTGACCAACGCGCTCGGCACCGGTCTGCTGGAGAGCCCGGCGTGGCCCGCGTTTCTGCCGGCCATCGCCCGTTTCGCGCTCGGCGAGGATCTGCTGCTTCCCTCGGTGGCCACCTGGTGGTGCGGTGACCCCGATTCGCTGGAACACGTGATGACCCATGGCCACGACCTCGTGGTGCGCAGCATCGACCGAATCGAGGGCGGCCGGCCGCTGTTTCCGGGCGAGATGCCGGGCCCGGAACGGGAGGCGCTGTACCGGCAGATCCGCGCACAGCCCACCCGCTTCGTCGGGCAGGAGCGCGCGGGGCTGTCCACCATGCCCTGCCTGGACGAGCAGGGGGGCGTGGAACCGCGGCACGGAACGGTCCGGGTCTTCGCCAGCCAGTTTGCGGGCGGGGTCCAGGTGCTGCCGGGCGGTCTGACCCGTGTGGCAAGGCGGCCGGGAGACCGTCTGGTGTCGAACCAGGAGGGAGGCGTCAGCAAGGACACCTGGGTGCTGCCACCGGCCGCAGGGGCGGTCGCCCCGGATGGGCAGCCCGGCGTCGCGGCGCCGGAGCCCGGTGTCCGTCTGCCCGCCAGTCTCCCGCGGCGGGTCGCCGACGATCTGCTCTGGGCCGGACGCTACGCGGAACGGGCGGAGGGGCTGATCCGGTGGTTCCGCCTGCTCCTGCGCCGGCTGCAGGCGATCCGAACCGAGGGCCGCGCCGGCGACGGGGTCACCGACCGCATGCTGCGCGCGCTGACTCACCTCAGCTGCAGCTATCCGGGCTTCGTCGGTCCGGACAGCGCGGAACAGGGCCTGTTGCACCCGGAGGCCGAGCTCCTGCGGCTGCTGACCGATTCCGGCGCGCCCGGCAGCGTGCCTGCCGCGCTCGCGGCCCTGCAGAACACGGCGAATGCGCTGCTCGATCGATTGTCCGCGGACAGCGTGCGCGTGCTGAGCGGGCTGCGCGACGCCGCGCAGCCGCTGGCCGCGCTGCGCGATCCGCTGGCGGCGGGCGGTGTGCTCGACGATGTGACCGTGCACCTGCTGGCGCTGTCGGGTCTCGCCCAGGAGAGCATGCTGCGCGAGGACGGGTGGCGCTTCATGGACTGCGGCCGACGCCTGGAGCGGGGCCTGATGCTGGTCAACCTGTTGCGTGCCACCGTCGTGGTGCCGTCCGCGCAGCGGGAGGCGGCACTGCTGAACAACATGGTGCTGGCCTTCGCCGAGAGCCTGTCGGTCTACCGGGCGCAGCCGGCGAGCCGGCGCGACGACGCCGGCCTGCTCGATCTGCTGCTGCTGGAGACCGGAAATCCGCGCGCCCTGATCTACCAGCTGGACCGGCTGCTGGAGCACCTGGAGCGGCTGCCGCGCCTGGAACGGCAGCCGCGTCTTCCGGAGCACGCCCGGCACTTCGAGGAGGCGAGGGCACGCCTGCGCCTCGCGGCGATCGAGGACTGGACCGCGGGGCCGGGCACCATGCGCAACGAGCTCGATGGGCTGCTGGCGGCACAGCAGCAGGCACTGGATGCGGGCTATCGCGCGCTGTTCGCGCACTACCTCGCGCCGGCCCCGACCCTGCCGCTGGTGGGGCGGATGGACGGATGAAATACCGCGTCCGTCACATCACCCGCTACCGCTATGCGGCGCCGGTGCACGGCAGTCTCAACGAGCTGCACCTGAAACCCCGGCGGGCGCCGCTGCAGCAGCTTCACCACTACCGGCTGGAGGCGGAGCCGCGGCCACGCTACCTTGCGGAGCACGTGGACGCCTTCGGCAATCCGGCCTGCGTGCTGAACATCGACCAGGTGCACCGGGAGTGGAACGTCACCACGGTATTCGAGGTCACGCGCCACGCGGCCGAGGCCGAACTCGCGTTCGAGCCGCCGTTGTCCCTGGAGGCGGCCCGTGCGCGCCTCCGCCAGGACGTGGACACCGCGGCGCTGGATGCGCGCGGGTACACCCAGGCATCGCCGCTGCTGCCGCTCCAGCCGGACCTGCTGCGGCGCCTTTGCCTGCCCGAGGATGCCGATCAGGGCATCGAGGCCGTGGGCCGGCAGGTGTCCCGTTTCATCCACCGGGAGTTCGCCTACCGCCCCGGACAGACGGAGGTGAGCACGCCGCTGTCCCGGGTGATCGAGAGCCGGATGGGCGTCTGCCAGGACTTTGCCCACCTCGCGATCGCCTGCAGCCGTGCGCTCGGGATCCCGGCGCGCTATGTGTCGGGATACCTGGAGACGCGGCCGCCCGAGGGCGCCGAGAGACTCGTGGGTGCCGACGCCACGCATGCCTGGTTCGCGGTGTACGATCCGGCCCGGGGCTGGCTCGAATTCGATCCCACCAATGACGCGGTGCCGGACCAGCGCTACATCACGCTGGCCTGGGGGCGCGATTACAGCGATGTGGCGCCGGTACGCGGTGTGGTCCGCGGTGGCGGTCAGGATCACGACCTGCAGGTGTCCGTCGATGTCCAGCCGATCGGCCAGGACTGACGGAGCGTCGGCGCGAAGATGAGGCCCGGAAACGAGGGGTATTCAAGCCGGCGTAGGGTGGGCCAAGCGCAGCGGGCCCACCATCCCCACCGTGTCGGTCCGTGGCGGTGCGGCCTGCCGCCGCGTGAAGCTCGCCCCCCCACCCCAACCCCCCGCCAGCAGGGGGGAGCCTTTGGCATCGGCGCCCGTGGCCCGTGGCAGTCAGCGCGATGGCTTGCGCGCCTTGTCGTCGCTCCGGGTGTGGAACAGCGTGCCGCGCCTCTTGCGGTCGCGCGTCGCCTCCCAGTCGAAGCGGGGAAGCTCCTGAAAGGCCTTTCTGATGTTCTCGTCCCA